>JAAYBR010000147.1 GCA_012730045.1 Candidatus Hydrogenedentota bacterium
CCGCCTGCCTTGTCTTTGGGTGCCCGTCCCCATTTCGGCTGCCCCGTTGGGGCATGATTCTTTCCGTCCGGGCAACCCAGGGCAGGCCTGGCCCTTTGGGCGGCGGCCTGCCCTGGGCTATATTCGGTAACGCTTTCAGCGTTGAAGAGGACAAGGAACAGGGAACGAAAGAACGCTTTGTCAGGAAGGGTAGACGGATCTTAGTGCGATTGCCCTGCCTCCCTGGGTTTACTCGGCGGGGCCGGAACAGGTACCATGCTGGGGGTCGGGCGGTTTCCAATTCACCACGGAGTATCAGGCCATGTCGAAGAGCATTTCCGGGATTTCCAGGCGCGGGTTCTTGGCGGGCGCAGCGGGCGCGGGCGCGCTGGCTGCGGCACCCCACACTGCGGAGGCCGCGACGGAGGCGAAACAGGGCAAACGCTACCAGGACGGCATCAGCCCGTGGCCGCTGACGCTGAACACGAGCACCATCCGGCCCACCCCGTTCAAGGACAAGATTGTCATCGCCGCCGAGGCGGGCTGGGACGCCATCGAGCCCTGGATCAACGAGCTGGAGCAGTATGAGGAGGAGGGCGGTGACCTGAAGGCGCTGGCCGCGGAGATCAAGGACCGGGGCCTTTTCGTGCCGAACATCATCGGCCTGTGGGACTGCATGCCGGCGACGCAGGAGGCCTGGGAGGCGTCGCTGCCCGCCACGCGCGAGCGGATGCGCCGGTCCGCCGCCGTCGGCTCGGAGTTTGTGGCGGCGATCCCCGCACCCGACCGGCCCGACTTCGACCTGCGCTGGGGCGCCGAGCGCTACCGCGACCTGATGAAGATCGGCCGGGACGACTACGGCATCAAGGTGGCCGTCGAGTTTGTCGGCTTCATGAAGGGCGTCTACCGCTTCGGCCAGGCCTGCGCCATCGCGCTGGACGCGGACGATCCGGCGGCCTGCATCATCATGGACACGTTTCACCTGTTCCGGGGCGGCTCGGGGTTCAGCGGCGTGAAGAAGGTCCGGGGCGACCTCCTCGCCCATTTCCACTGGAACGACGTGCCGGGCGACGTGCCCCGGGAGCAGCAGGGCGACGAGCACCGCCTGTACCCCGGCGACGGCATCCTGCCCCTGGGCCAGGGGCTGCGGGATCTGAAGGAAATCGGCTACACGCGCGCCCTCTCGCTGGAAATCTTCAAGCGCGACTACTGGGAGATGGACCCGAAGGCGGTGGCGGCGAAGGGCCTGGAGAAAATGCGCGCCTGCATCCAGGCGGCCGGGGTCTAGGCCCCCAACGGACCGCCGGGGAGACCGGGTCATGCAGAAAAGGCACCTGCTCGTGGTCGAGGACGACGAGGACATCCTGGAGCTCGTCGCGTACAACCTTGTCAAGGCGGGCTACCGCGTGACCCGGGCGGCCACGGGCCGCGAGGCCCTCGCCCGCGTGGCGGAGGAGCCGCCGGACCTGGTGGTCCTCGACCTGATGCTCCCCGAGACCGACGGCACCGAGGTGTGCCGGCGGCTCAAGGGGGACGCGGGCACCTCCGCCATCCCCGTGGTCATGCTGACGGCCAAGGGCGAGGAGTCGGACATCGTGGCCGGGCTGGAGCTGGGCGCCGACGACTACATCACCAAGCCCTTCAGCCCCAAGGTGCTGCTGGCGCGCATCCGCGCCGTCCTCCGCCGCAAGGAGAAGGGCGACGCCGGCGCCGACGCCGTGATCCGGGCCCACAATCTCGTGATCCACCCGGGGCGGCGCGAAGTGCTCCTTGACGGCGCGCCCGTGGACCTCACCTACACGGAGTTTTCGGTGCTCCATGTGCTCGCGCGGCGGCCCGGATGGGTCTTCACGCGCTACCAGATCGTGGACGCCGTGCGCGGCGGGGACTACGACGTGACGGACCGCTCGGTGGACGTGCAGATCGCCGGGCTCCGCAAGAAGCTCGGCGACGCGGGCGACCACATCCAGACGGTGCGCGGCGTCGGCTACCGGCTCAGGGCGTAGGGCGTGCGCCGCGGGTCCACCATAGGCCGCTTCATCTTCTCCGCCTTCCTCGTGGTGCTCCTCTCCGCGCTGGCCGCCATGACGGTCCTCACCTCCAAAACCGTCGAGCACCTCTACGCCGAGCGCATCCAGACGGGACTCCTGGCCCAGGCGGGACTCGCCCGCATGCTGTTTCCGGACACCGGCGGGCCGCCGGACACCGCCGCCGCCGCCGAACTCTGCGCCCGCGTGCGCGCCGAAACCGGCGCGCGGGTCACGCTGGTGCTGCCGTCCGGAGAGGCGCTGGCGGACACGGACCGCCCCCCGGAGGGCCTCGACAACCACGCGGACCGGCCGGAAATCCGGGGGGCCATGGAGAGCGGCGCGGGCGTCGCCCGGCGGCGGAGCGGCAGCCTGGGCGGCGAGACGATCTATGCCGCCGTGGCCGTGCCGCGGCCCCCGGCGATGCCGGCCGCCGTGCTGCGGCTGGCCGTGCCCGCCACGGAGATGCGCGCCGCCCTGGGACGGCTGCGCTTCTTCATCCTCGCCATCGGCGCCTCCGCCGCCCTGCTCGCCGTGCTCGCCAGCGCCCTCGTCGCCCGCCGGATCAGCGGCCCCCTCAACGCCGTCAAGGCCGGCATGCTCCGCTATGCCCAGGGCGACTTCAGCCGCCCCGTGCGCGTGTCGCGCCCCGGGGAGATCGCCTCCCTCTGCGAGGCCATGAACGCCATGGCCGCGCGCCTCGACGACCGCATCCGCACCGTGGTCAAGGAGCGCAACCAGCAGGAGGCCATCCTCTCCAGCATGGTCGAGGGCGTCATCGCCGTGGACACGGAGGGCCGCGTCGTCAGCCACAACGAGGCGGCGGTCCGCCTCACCGGCATCCCCCTCACCACGGGGCCCGACGCCCACCTCGCCCGCATCGCCCCGGGCAGCCCCCTGAGCCAGTTCGTCACCCAGATCCTCACCAGCCCCGCCCCGCGCGAGAGCGAGTTCGGCAGCCTCAGCCAGGGCGGCCGCATCCTCCAGGTCCACGGCAGCGTCCTGCGCGACGCCGCCGGCAGCCGCCTCGGCGCCGTGGTCGTCCTCAACGACGTCACCCGCCTGCGCCGCCTCGAGCAGGTCCGCCGCGACTTCGTGGCCAATGTCTCCCACGAGCTGCGCACCCCCGTCACCTCCATCAAGGGCTTTGTGGAGACCCTCCTCGACGGCGCGATCGGGGACCCGGAGGAGGCCCGCCGCTTCCTGGAGATCGTCGCAAAACAGTCCGACCGGCTCAACGCCATCCTCAACGACCTGCTCACCCTGTCCCGCATTGAGGGCGGCGAGGAGCGCGCCAGCATCGAGATGGAAACCGTCGCCCTGCGCGACATCCTGGAAAACGCCGTGCAACTCTGCGCAAAGAAGGCCGCCGCCAGGGAGGTCGCCGTGGAGCTCGACTGCGACCCCGTCCTGCGCGCCCGCGTCAACGCGCCCCTTCTGGAGCAGGCCGTCGCCAACCTCGTGGAAAACGCCGTCAAGTTCAGCCCCGCAGGAAGCCGCGTCACGGTCCGCGGCCAGGCGGGCGAGGAGATCGTCGTCCGCGTGGAGGACCAGGGATGCGGCATCGCGCCGGAGCACCTGCCCCGCCTCTTCGAGCGCTTCTACCGCGTGGACAAGGCCCGAAGCCGCAGTCTCGGCGGCACCGGCCTCGGCCTCGCCATCGCCAGCCACGTCGTCACCGCCCACGGCGGACGCGTCGGCGTCACCAGCACCCCCGGCGCCGGCAGCGTCTTCTCCCTGTATCTCCCCCCCGTTTCCGGGCCCCCCGCCCCGGGAAATGGTTGACGTCCCCCCCCGTCCATGTTATCATTAGACCATCGAATGCCAAGGTGAGAACCCACGGAGACTGCCGCCATGAGAAATTCCAGAAAATCAGGATTCACCCTGATCGAACTGCTCACGGTTATCGCCATCATCGCCATTCTGGCGGGCCTCACGATGACCGTGGGCCCCCGCCTGATCGAGCGCGCGAAAATCCGCCGGATGGACTCCGCCCTGCGGCAGGTCTCCATCGCCCTGACGGCCTATTTCGCGGACAACCAGAGCTACCCGCCCGCCTACGGTTATGTCAGCATTGCCAACAAGGACATGCAGACGCCGCCGTCGGACCCGACGCTGGAGGAGAAGTTCTACCACCTCCGCCCCTACCTGCTGCTGATGAAGTACCACGGGAACGAGGAGATGTACGACGAGTTCTCGGAGTCCTACGACACGGACCGCGACGGGGTCCTCAGCCCGCTGGAGTTCCTGCCCCGGGGCCGCAAGCTGCCCACGAACACCTGGGAGTTCGACGCCGGGCTGCCCCGCTACATGGGGGTGAACGACCCGGTGATGTCGGCGGAAATCCAGCGCCAGATGGACGCCGAAAACCGCCCCTTCGTGTACATCCCCGTGAACCGGGCGCAGTTCTCTCGGGCGCAGAAGTACTGGCTGAACCACGGGTCCTTCCTCGCGGACCGGTGGGACCCCTCGGACGCGGACTTCCCGAACATCACGTTCCCGCCGCCCAAGTACGACGCCTTCGTGCTCATCGGCATGGGCCCGGGCGGCAATTCCTTCGGTGTGCTGCCGAAGCCCCTGGGCGTGGCCGCGGAAACGGAGAACAACAACCGCAACCTCTATCACCTGCTGGCGCTGCGGGCCTATTTCCTGGCCACGCGCGACATGAACGCAAACGGCCTGCTCGACTTCGACTACACGGCGCGCACGCAGTCGGGCGAGGGCGAACTGACCTATGACTACAAGGGCGCCCCGGTCAACAACGACCTGCCCTGCGCCACGCCGCGCAGCTACGGCCCGTGGATTTACGTGGGCAAGTGACGGACGGATGAACTCCCTCACGCGGCTCGCGCTGACCCTCTGGCACCGGCGCAAGTTCGCCGCCCTGGGGCCCAACTGCGCCTTTCCGGCGCCGGACCTGCACGTGTCCGGCCATGTCGAGGTGGGCGCGCGCTGCCGCTTCCGCAACAATGTCACCCTGCGCGCCCACCCCGGCGCCAAGATCATCCTCGGCAACCGCTGCGGGTGCAGCTGGGGCTGCTTTGTCGAGGCGCGCGAGCTGGTCCAGTTCGGCAGTTACTGCGCCCCGGCGGAGCACTGCATCATCACCGACAGCCTGCTGACCCTCATGGGGAACACCACCCCCTGGCGCGACGCCGTGCCGGCGCCCCGCCCCGTCTTCATCGGCGACAACTGCTTCATCGGCAGCGGCTGCTTCATCGGCCCCGGCGTCACCGTCGGCGAGGGGGCCGTCATCGCCCACCACAGCGTGGTCCTGCGCAGCGTCGGCCCCTACGAGATCTGGGGCGGCGTGCCCGCGCGGAAAATCGGCCACCGCACCGAGGGCGTGCCCGAGGCCAAGCTCCGCGAGCTGGCCGAGCTCGTCGCCCGCCAGGGCCTCGGACGCGACCGCTACCTGGACGACTGACATGCGCGCCGTCACCTTCGACTTCTGGGGCACCCTCTTCCGCGACCACAACGGCGGCCGGCGGCACGAAATCCGCGCCGCCGCCCTCGCCGACGCCGCCGGGGTCGCCCCGGAGGACGCCTCGCGGACCCTGCACGCCGTCATGGCCGAGTTCTTCCGCCGCCACCTGGCCGACGCCCGCACCCTCACCCCCCGCGACGCCGTCGCCATGGCCGCCGAACTCCTCGGGAGGGAGGTGCCGGAGGACCGCGCGCCCGCGCTGGCCGAATGCTTCGCCACGGTGATCCTCGACCACCCCCCGGCGCCCGTGGAGGGCGCCCTCGACGCCGTGCGCGCGGCCGCCGCGCTCGGGCCCGTCGGCGTCATCTCCGACACGGGCATCACCCCGGGCCGCAGCCTGCGCGTGCTGCTGGAGCGGGAGGGGTTCACCCCCCATCTGCGCCGCCTCACCTTCTCCGACGAGATGGGCGTGGCCAAGCCCCACCCCGGCATGTTCACCCGCACCGCCGAGGCCCTCGGGGTGGACCCGTCGGACATCCTGCACCTGGGGGATTTGGAGCCGACGGACATCGCGGGAATCCACGGCGTGGGCGGAAAAGGGGGGCTCTTCACCGGCGTCAACGACGCCTACGCGGACCAGACCAGCGCGGAGCACGAGTTCGCAAGCTGGGCCGAATTCACCGCCTGGCTCCGGTGATCCGCCCCCCTCAGCGCAGACGGACCACGGGGATGCCGTTCGGCGCGTAAAGCTTGTCGCCCGAAATGGTCAGGGCCTCCCCGTAGTTCTTCCCCTGGAACATTGCGCTCACGTTGAGTTTCGCCCCGCTCACAGACCACGAGCCGGTCATCGTGTCCGTCCCCACGATCTGGCGCACCAGCGGGTTCGTCGCCACGGCCACCGCCGTGCCCCCGGCATTCATCGTCACCACCACCTTGATCCCCTTCTGGGGCTCCACCTCCCACACCGTGCCCGGCAGGTTGTCCGCATTAAGCAGCGGCGGCTCCAGCACGGTGGGCATGTCCACCTTCGGCGCGGGCCCCGCCATCCGCGCCACCTGCATGCCGACGGGGAACCCCAAAAACACCACCAGCGCGACCACCGCGCCGATCCACATTTTCTTGCTTCCGTCCACAGGCCAGATTCCCGAGCTCCCCTTGCATTTCCAGCCGGACACCGCGTCTCCACCCGCGCGCCCGGCGTTCATTAACAACGGACCCGCAGTATAGCACAGCCGAAGGGGGGGGAAGACTCCTCCAGACTCCAGACTCCGGACTCCAGACTTCAGTGCCAGCATCCCTTTTCCGGCCGGGGGGGGAAGACTCCTCCAGACTCCAGACTCCGGACTCCAGACTTCAGTGCCAGCGTCCCTTTTCAGGCCGGGGGGGGGACAGGGCAGTCGCACTAAAACTCCCCTCAAGAAACGCCTGCGGGCGGCATGAACGTCCCCAGGTGATGCGATTCCGTCTTTGTTGTCCCAACGGGACATCCCCATATAGCGCAGGCAGGCCGCCGCCCCTCCCCGCAGCCCCGGGTCCGCACAGCGCGCAGCGCCTTGGAGTGCGGCAGCTTGCTGCCGCCGTTCTTCGCGTGGGCTTGCCCGCGCGGGGGCACACGAGAAACGACCGTGTCCGCGCGCTTCCCCAAGGCACACGGGACGCCTGCGGTAGTGCGCCCGCGAGCGCATTTTGTCGGAGGGGTGCGAGTCCCCTCCAGGTAAACCTTCTCCGGCCTGTAGCCGACCGTAACTGCGCCGCAGTGATGCGGGGTGGGGAGCAACGGAAGGCGAACGGCCAGTCCGCAGGATGACGAACTCGATTCGGCGTGATGGACCGGCGAGCCCGCGATCGAAGGGCGAAGCCTGGAACACGCCGCGCACGCTGATGGGTAAGGTGTCAAAGCGATGCGCGGGGTCCATGGCGTGGTTGGAGGCGGAATGGCCGGAAGGCAGGATGCGTGAAGCGGGGAGACCTGTCCGGGTTGGGCGCGGCGTTCAGGGCGAGTGCCCGAAGCGCCGCACCGGGCAGGAGTCAGAGCGCCCATAGTAGCGATGAAGCGCCGCAACGGGCGTGGAGCGAAGGGGCGCAGGAAGATGGATTCGGAAAGGACACGCGGATGGAAGAGAAACCGCCGCCAGTGCCCGGGGAAACCGGGGCTAAACAAGGCGGAGAGGTCCGCGCCCGGTGGGCGTGGACGGAACCGTCCGTGTGGATGGACCGGATGCTGACGGCCCTCGAGACGGGGGTGAAAGGAGGCGTGTGGTTTAGTCTGATGGACAAGGTGTGGTCCCGCGCGAACCTGGAGTCGGCCTTCGCGAAAGTGCGGTCGAACCGGGGCGGCGCGGGGGTGGACCGGGTGACCGTGGCGATGTTCGGGGCGCGCCTGGAGGCGGAGTTGACCCGCCTTCAGGAGCAGCTTCGGACGGGCGCCTACGCGCCGCAGGCGGTCCGGCGGGTGTGGATACCCAAGGGGGACGGCGCCATGCGCCCTCTGGGCATCCCCACGGTGCGGGACCGGGTGGTGCAGACGGCGTTGCGCAACGTGCTGGAGCCGGTCTTCGAGCGGGAGTTTGCCGAGCACAGCTACGGCTTCCGTCCGGGCCGGGGCGCGAAAGACGCGCTCCGCCGGGTGGACACCCTGCTCAGGGGCGGCCACCGGCACGTGGTGGACGCGGACATCAAGGCGTATTTTGACAGCATCCCCAAGCAGGCCCTCATGGCGCGGGTGCGCGAACGGGTCTCGGACGGGCGGGTTCTGTCCCTGCTGGAGCAGTATCTGAGCCAGCCGGTGATGGAGCCGCTCAAGACGTGGACGCCGGACGCGGGCACGCCGCAGGGGGCGGTGATCAGCCCTCTGCTGGCCAACCTCTACCTCAACCCGCTGGACCACCTGATGGCCCGGTCGGGGGTGGAGATGGTGCGCTACGCGGACGACTTTGTGATGCTGTGCAGGAGCCGGGAGCAGGCGGAATCGGCCCTGGAGGCTGTCCGCGCGTGGATGGAAGAGGCGGGACTGACGCTTCATCCGGACAAGACGCGGGTGGTGTCCATGGACGAGGACGGCGGCCAGTTCGAGTTTCTGGGATACCGGTTTGTGCGGCGCAAAGGCCGTGACTACCGGTTTCCCCGCCCCAAGAGCGAGAAGAAGCTGCGGGACGCCCTGCGTCCTCTGACCCGTCGAAACAACGGCAGCAGCCTTGAGAAAATCATCGCCGACATCAACCGTCTGCTCCGGGGCTGGTATGAGTACTTCATGCACGCCCACCACACCGTGTTTCCGGAAATAGACGGCTGGGTCCGCATGCGCCTGCGCTCCATACTGCGCAAGCGTCACCGCGGCAAAGGCCGGGGCCGGGGACGCGACCACCAGAGATGGCCAAACGCCTACTTTGCCGGGCATGGGCTGTTCTGCCTGACGACAGCGCATGCACTGGCCGTTCAGTCCCCTACGGGGTAAGACCATCAACCGGAGACCCGTGTGCGGGAGATCCGCACGCACGGTTCGGAGGGAGGGGGGGCCGGACAACCGGCTCTCCCTACCCTATCCTCGGCGGGCGTCAGCGGCACGGCGGCGCGAAAATGTCCTAGTTCGCGCTGTTCACGCAGGAGAGGACGGGGCAGGGGGTCTTTCCCATCTTTTCCGCCCAGTGCCGGGTGCGGTCCAGATATCCTTCCGGCGGCAGGGCGCCGTAGTCCTCGTAGGGGACGCCCTCGACGGCCTTGGGGACGGCCGGCTCGATCTGGGTGCCCTCGTGCCACTCGTTGTAGGAGGTGATGGAGACGATGGCGGGGTTCAGGGCGAGGGCGGCGGCGAACATGCGGTCGTAATACGCGCCGTCCTCGCGGCTCCGCGTGTTCTCTGTGTTCCAGGGGCGGATGCGCTCGTCGTTGTAGCCCGGGCCGACGCTGGGGATGAAGAGCATGCTGTGGCGTTTGGCGAAGGCGTTCAGGACGGGCCAGTTCTTCGCCGTGGACCCGTAGGTGAACCCGTCGGTGGCGAAGTAGGTGTAGAAGCCGTCGAAGCCCGCGGCCTTCAGTTTGGGGCCGTCGTCCTTCTTGACCCACAGGCCGACGGCCCAGCAGTCCAGGGCCGTGCCGCGCACCGTGTCCGCGCCGTCCGGCGCGAAGACGGCAGCCCACTCCTCCGGCGGCGTAAGGTAGGAGTCGTAGAGGTAGACCATCGGGCGGCCTTCCCGGCGGTACAGCGCCGGATGCGCGCCGTAGGTGTCCGCCAGATACGCCAGCGCGGCGCGGGTCGTCTGGGCGTTGCGCCCGGGAAAGGGCTCCAGATGGACGCATATCTTCACGCCCGCCCTCTGCGCGGCGTCCAGCGCGACTTCCAGGGAGGCGTCGGAGGAGTCCTTAATTCCCCACCAGGTGACGGCGGCCACGCCCGCGCCCGCCCGGCGGATATCCTGCATCTGCCGCAGCGCGTCCTCCGGGTCCATGGAGCTGTACAGCCCCGCTTCGGGGTAGAAATTCGCGCCGATCTCGTCCGGCGGCCGGTGCCCCTTCCCGGTGCCGCCGCCCTGCAGCATCACCGGATGGTCCCAATGCGCCCAGGATCCGTCCGTGGCGGCGCTGCGGTACCAGGTGTAATGGAAGACGTGGACCGCGTCGGAGGGGGGCTCCGTGCCGGCCCCTGCGGGAAACGCCGTCCCCAACAGGAGAGGGAGTGTGAGGAGCGCCGCAATGCCCGCCGAACGTCTCATGCTGTCTGCCTCCGGGTGTTCCCCGCAATTCTACGATGCGCGGGGGGCGCGGCGCATCCGCGGCGCCCATGAAAGGGTGACAACGGCGCGGGGATGGCCTGTGCAGGTCAGCGGATAGACGCCGTGAACGGCGACGCATTTGGACGCGCCTCCAACTGCACGTTGTCCAGCCAGAAGCGGCCCGGCCCGACTCCGCCCCCCATGCCGATGCGAAACGTCTGGCCGTCTTCCGGGGCGTTGACACCGGGCTCTATGAACAGCTCGTAGTGCCCCCAGTCGGCGTTCTCTGCGACCTGGAACAGCGCCCTCTGGAATCCGGCACCCTGTGTGTCCTTCCCCTCAATCCACACGCGGAACACGGGGGACGCATCGGCATCGGCGATCTCCGTCTTTAGTAGAAAGGAAAGGGTGTATGCTCTGCGCGTCTCCAGGAAACAGGGACCGGGAGTGCCCAGCGGGGTGCGCACGGGCGCGAACCACACGGTTGACTTGTCGGACATTTCGAGGGAAGCCTCGCCGGGCAGGGTGACGCACAGGGACTCCCCGCGAAGGTGGGGTGTCCGAAGGGGGACGATTTTTCCGAATTCCGGAAGGGCGACGGCCTCCCGTCCATGCTCGAAGTCGCCGCCGTCCAGCATGTTCACGGTCCTTCTGCCAACGACCCACAGCGCGGACAGCTTCTCGCTGTGATGCAGGACGGCGGCGGTGCGGCCCATCTCCTCAAAGCCTGTTTTCCATTCGGTTTGGCCGTAGGTCAGCACCCAGACGGTGTTTTCCCCCGGCGCGGGCACCGCAGCCCGGAAATCGTCCACACTTTCGTATTCCCCCCACTTAAGGCCGAACCGGAGGGAGGGGCTGTTCCCCAGAAACTGCCCCAGGTAATACTGAAGGATTCTGTGCCAGCCCCAGCGCGTGCCGACTGTGACAATGGTGTCCCCGGGCCGGGCCTGATCCGCGATGGTGCGCGCGAGCGCCTTCTGGCCCAGGTCTGTCTGGTAGACGTGATGAACCTTCCCCTGGGAGAAGGTGAGGCTTCGGGACTCGTACAGGAAGAACGCGTAACCGGCGGCCAGCAAGACCGCGCCCGCTAACCTGGCCCCTCTTCCCGGCTTTCGGAGCATTCCGGCCAGGGCGGCCATGCCTGCGATCCCCGCCCCGGTGAGGATGGCATACGCGACGGCCTGGGCAATGAAATAGCGGGGGGAGCAGGGCTGCCTTGTGTAGATCAGGAGAAAGGGGACGTGGATTGCAAGGAGGGCCGCCATCAGGCAAGCGAGCAGCCGGTCCCTGGCAATGAGATAAAGAAGGCCCGCACACGCGAGGAGGAGGGAGACGAGGAAGAAGAGCGGCTCCCGTGCGCAGAGAAAGTTTGTCTTCAGGTACCTGTCCGTGTACAAAGGCAGGTTCAGACGGTGCGTCTTCGCTGCGGGGCGGGGAGGCTCGTCGTTGACCTGCCGGCCGTCCTCACCGTCCTGTCCGGGCGCGGCTTCGCCCAGAGAAAGGAGGGTGAAGACCCGGGTCATCCGGCCCGTGTCCGCGAGGAAGAAGACGGGGGCGAGGGCCGCGCCGGCCCCAAGGGCGGCCACAACGGAGAAAATGACGGACTGCCGCACCCGGCGAAGCGGCGGGATGCCTGGGCGGAACAGCAGCGCGGCCGCCCCCACGGGCGCGGCCGCCGCCAGCACAAGCGTGAAAGACAGGTGATTCGAGAGACCCAGCCAGGCTGCGGCGAACAGAAGCAGGAGGTTTGCGGCCCGCATCTTTTCCGCGCATCGCAGGACGGCGAACACGAGCAGGGCGCTTGAGAGCACCGCAACGGCATAGTACCGGCTTTCCTGGCTGCATCCGACATGCAGGGGAAGGGTGGCCAGGAAGAGCGATGACGCGAATGCGGGAAGAATCCCCAGCCGCCTGCGCAGACCAATGTACAGAACGGCGATGCCCGCCAGGCCGAAGACCAGATGGGGCATCCGCAGCAGGGTTTCGTTGGCGATGGCATCGGAGCGGAAGAACAGCAGCATCGTCTTGGCGGTGGCGGGCATGAAGGGGGTTGTGTTGTTCCGGAATATCTCCAAATAGCCCTTTTGCGCCCATCCCAGGGTGATCACCTCGTCCATCCAGGCCGGACGGCCCATCCCCGGCAATCGGAGGAGGAAGGCAAACACGAGCAGGGCGGAAACGAGCGCCGCCTCGACGGCCATGGCCGTGCGCGTGCCGGCGCCGCTCTTCTCATGTGTCATTCTGCAACGTCCTTTCCAACTGCACGCCTGTTCGGATGCCGGCCTGCGAAAACCCATGGCCGCAACAAAGAACGGCCTGCGGCCGCACGTTGCGATGGCAGAGCGCCACCGCAGACGCCCCAAGTCAGCCTATAGGCAACTCCTGGCACGGTGCAAATTTCCCCGCATCTCCGCCGCGCGGAACCATGCAGCAAGGGCGGCAGGTTCTCTCCCGGGCAGGAGACCGGACCAGACACTTTTCCCGTCCGCTTGCGCGCGCGCGCCGGATTGCGCATAATCTTCCCCGGGGGGAAGACCAACCATAGGAGAGCGCGCCGTGAAACAGCATCCCACCGTCCTTTGCTGCATCCTGCTTGCCGGAACCGTGGCTGCGCCGCTGTGCGCGTCGGCGGCGGACCTGCGGACGGAGAACGTGGTCTATGTGATGCTGGACGGGTTCCGCCACCAGGAGCTGTTCTCGGGGGCGGAGGAGCCCTTGATCCAGGGGGAGGGGGGCAACCTGGAACTGGCGCGGATGCGGTTCTGGCGGGCGACGCCGGAGGCGCGGCGCGAGGCCCTGATGCCGTTCTTCTGGAAGGTGGTGGCGAAGGAGGGGCAGGTGTTCGGCGATCAGGACCACGGCAGCATTGCGCAGGTGGCGAATCCGCACAAGTTCTCGTATCCGGGGTACAGCGAGACGCTGTGCGGCGTGGCGGACCCCGGGGTGGACAGCAACAAGAAAATCCACAACAAGAACCTGAACGTGCTGGAGTGGCTGCACGGCCAGAAGCCCTACGCGGGGCGGGTGGCGGCCTTCGGCGCGTGGGACCTGTTTCCCTACATCCTGAACCAGCCCCGGTCGGGCATGGTGGTGAACGCGGGCTACACGCCCTTCACGGAGGGCAAGGTCACCCCCACGATCGCCACGATCAACCGCCTCAAGGACGAGATGACCCGCTACTGGAAGGGCGAGCCCTTCGACGCGCTGCCCTATGAGACGGCGATGGAGTATCTCAAGACCCGCAAGCCCCGCGTGCTGTTCCTGTCCCTCGGCGAGACCGACGAGTGGGCGCACGACAACCGCTACGACCTGTACCTGGAGTCGGCCCGGCTGGCCGACGGCTACATCGAGACGCTGTGGAACACCCTCCAGTCCATGTCGAAGTACCGCGGGAAGACCACGCTGATGCTGTCCACGGACCACGGCCGCGGCCTGGGGCCGGACGGCTGGCAGGGCCACGGCAGGGACCTGCCCAACTCGGAGAACGTCTGGATGGCCTTTATGGGGCCCGACACCCCCGCCCTCGGCGTGCGCGCCGACACGGGCCGGGTCACGGCGGGCCAGATGGCCGCCACCCTGGCGGCCTTCCTGGGGAAGGATTACCTGTCGGCGGTGCCCGAAGCGGCCCCGCCGGTGGCCGGCGTCATCGCCGGAAAGAACTAGCAAAGGATCCGCACGATGAGTGAGACCCTGGAGGCGCTGGAGCGCCAACTGGACGACCGCGACCCCGCCGCGCGCCGGGACGCCCTGAACCGCCTCGCGGCGATGCTGCGCGCGGGGGAGGCCGCCGCCGCGCCGGAGCACGACGCGGTCAACATGCACTGCCACTCCACCTTCTCCTTCAACGGCTACGGCTATTCGCCGTCGGGGCTCGCGGCGCGGGGGCGCCTGCGCGGGCTGACCGCCATGGGGCTGGTGGACTTCGACGTGCTGGACGGCGTGGCGGAGTTTCTGGACGCGTGCGCGCTGCTGGGCATGCGCGGGGGCGCGGGGCTGGAGACGCGGGTGTACGTGCCGTCCTTTTCCGAGCGCGTGATCACCTCGCCGGGCGAGCCGGGCATCACCTACCACATGGGCATGGGCTTCACGGCCGGGCGCCCGGTGGCGGAGGCGGCGTGCCTTGCCGGGCTGAAGGAGACCGCCCAGCGGCGCACGCGCCAGCTCGTGGGGCGGGTGAACACCCTGCTGGACGACATCGCGCTGGACTACGACGCCGAGGTGATTCCCCTGACGCCGGCGGGCAACGCCACGGAGCGCCATGTCTGCGCGGCGTATTACGACAAGGCGGCGGCCGTGTTCCCCGACCGGGACCGGCGCGCGGCGTGGTGGGCGGGGAAGCTGGGGATGACCGTGGAGCAGATCGAAAAGTCGCTGGACAACCCGCCCGCGTTCCATGGCGTGATCCGGGCGAAGACCATGAAGGCCGGCGGGGTCGGCTATGTCTGCGAGAAGGGCGAGGCCTTTCCGCTGGGGGCGGACATCAACCGCTTCACGCTGGCGAACGGCGCGATCCCCACGATGACCTGGCTCGACGGCACCTCGGACGGCGAGCAGTGCATTGACGAGCTGCTGGACCTGATGACGGCGGAGGGCGTGGCGGCGGTGAACATCATCCCCGACCGCAACTGGAACCTGTCCGACCCGGAGGTCCGCCGGGTCAAGGTGGCCCATTTCCACGCCTTCGCCGAGAACGCGCGGCGGCGCAATCTGCCGGTGTTCGTGGGCACGGAGATGAACGCCCACGGCCAGAAGTTCGTGGACGACTTCAACGTGCCCGAGATGGCCCCCCTGCACGGGCTGTTCCTCGAGGGGGCCTTCGTGCTCCACGGGCACACGGTGCTGGAGGCGGCGGCGGGCATGGGCTTTGTCAGCGGGTGGGCGGCGCACCACCTGCCGGACGCCGGGGCGCGCAAGGCCTTCTACGCCGAGGCGGGCCGCCGCGCGCGGCCGGGCGTCCCCGTGAAGGGCCTGCGCCCGGAGGCGGATCCGGCGGAGGCGCTGCGCCTGCTGTCCTGACCGGCCGGCGCGGCGTGTGGTACCATTCGGGCAGCGAATCCCGGCGCCCGCAGCGCGCCGACAAGGGAAGAAGGGAGAGAAGTATGCGCGTTCTCCGAAATCTGCTGGCCCTGTCCGTGCTGGCGGCGATGGCCGCCTCCTGCAAGGTGGAGCCGCCGCCGCCCCCGCCGCCCCCGCCCACGGGGCCCCAGACCAAGGAGGAGGTGCTGGCGATGGTGCGGCCCATCATCGCCCCCATCCGCGCGTCCGTTGACACGGGCACCTTTCTGGGGATCCAGGAAAGCGCCACCATACTGCAGAATCTCCGCCAGGCCGTCATGGAGCACGGCGGCAAGGACTTCGGCCGCGAGGCCCTGCGCGAGGTCGGCTATGACATCGCCGAACTCGGCAAGGAGGCCAGCGCCGACGAGCGCTGGAAGCTGGCGCTGTTCTGCGTGGACGCCTTTGACACGCTCTCCATGGAAAGCGCCCTGCTGTCCCGGATCAGCGACCGGGCCGAGAAAATGCTGGAGCAGCCCACCGTGCGCGTGCGCGGTTTTCTGGAGGACGGGGTGGACAAGACCCTTTATGTCTTCATGGACATCGTGGACCGCCGCACCGGAGAGGTGAAAAAGGTGCAGGCCCGCGAGGGCGAGGAGTTCAACGGCCTGCGGATGCTCAAGGTGCTCGGCCGCAACAAGCAGGTGCGCTTCGAGTACATCAAGATTCCGGGGCTCATCTTCGACGTGGATTTCGAGCCGAACAACCCCTGATCCGGCGGCTTCCCCGGACCCGCCCGCAGCAAGGAGACCAAGATGACTGTTTCCCGCGCCGCAGCCCTGTCTTTTGCCGGCCTGTTCCTGTGCCTGTCCGCCTGCGTGTCCCCCGGGGACGCCCGTGCGGAGGACAAAACGGTCTCCGCCGATGTCGTTGTCTACGGCGGCACGGCCGGCGGCGCGGCGGCCGCCGTGCAGGCGCGGCGCATGGGAAAGACGGCGGTGCTCGTGGAGCCGGGCGCGCACATCGGCGGCCTCACCAGCGGCGGCCTCGGCGCCACGGACATCGGGAACAAGGGGGCCATCGGCGGCGTCTCCCGCGAGTTCTACCGCCGCGTGAGGGCGCACTACGAGACGCCGGAGGCGTGGACCCATGAGAAGCCTGGGGACTACCAAAACCCCCGGAAGACCCCGAACGAAGACGCCATGTGGACCTTTGAGCCGAAGGTGGCCGAGGCGATCCTGCGCGACATGCTCCGCGAGGCGGGGGTGGAGGTTGTCTGCGGCGAGCGCATGAGGCGCCCGGGCGGCGCGGTGAAAGAGGGCGCGCGGCTCACGGCGGTGGTCATGGAGAGCGGCCTCACGGTGCGGGGCCGGTGCTTCATTGACGCCACCTACGAGGGCGACCTGATGGCCGACGCCGGGGTGGACTTCACCGTGGGCCGCGAGGCCGGGGCGGACTACGGCGAGGACCTCAACGGCGTGCGCACGGCCCAGGCCAAATACCACCAGCTCATGCGCGGCATAGACCCCTGGCGCGTGAAGGGCGACCCGTCCAGCGGGCTCCTGCCCGGCATCCAGCCCGGCGGCCCCGGGGAGGAGGGGTCCGGCGACCGCCGCGTGCAGGCCTACAACTTCCGCATGTGCCTGACCGACCTTCCCGAAAACCGCCTGCCCTGGGCGAAGCCCGAAGGCTACGACCCCCTGCGCTACGAGGTGCTCCTGCGCAACTTCGAGGCCGGCGAGACCCGCGCCCCCTGGAACCCCATCCTCATGCCCAACCGCAAGACGGACGTGAACAACAATTTCGGGTTCTCCACCGACAACATCGGCATGAACTATGGCTGGCCCGGGGCGGACTACGCCGCGCGCGAGGCGATGTTCCAGGAGCACCTGCTGTACCAGCGCGGGCTCATGTGGACCCTCGCCAACGACCCGCGCGTGCCCGCGGACATCCGGGAAAAGGTCTCCCAGTGGGGCCCCTGCCGCGACGAGTTCCCCGAGCACGGCGGCTGGCCGCACCAGCTCTACGTGCGCGAGGCGCGCCGCATGCGGTCGGAGTACGTCATGACCCAGCACAACTGCCAGGGCCGGGAGACGGCCGACGACCCCGTCGGCCTGGCCGCCTACACCATGGACTCCCACCACGTCCAGCGCTACGTCACCGCCGACGGCGACGTGCAGAACGAGGGCGACGTGCAGGTCGGCAAGTTCCCGCCCTACCCGATTTCCTACAAGTCCCTGCGCCCGCGCCGGGCGGAATGCGAGAACCTCCTCGTGCCCGTGTGCCTGTCCGCCTCCCACATCGCCTACGGCTCCATCCGCATGGAGCCCGTGTTCATGGTCCTCGGCCAGTCCGCCGCCACGGCCGCCTGCCAGGCCCTCGACGCCGGCGTCCCCGTCCAGGACATAGACTACCCCGCCCTCCGCGCCCGCCTCGAACAGGACGGCCAAATCCTCGCCTGGAAGCCGTGACAGCCGGCAGATTCCCCGCGCACAAGAAGAGCGAACATGGATGAACAGGATGCGCAGGATTGTTTGTCTCATCCTGTCCATCCTGTTTATCCATGTTCCCTCTTCCTGGCCCCGGACAAGGCCAGCGAGACGCTGGCGGTACGGGGGTGGGCAGGCGGGGGCTGTTGCGTACCGCCGCCGTCCCGGCGGCCTTGTCTTCGGGCCTCGCGCCAGACCGGCGTCCGGAACGAAAGACGAGGCCAGCGGGACGCTGGCGGTACGGGGGGGAGAAGACAGGGCCAGCGGGACGCTGGCGGTACGGGGGCGGGCAGGCTGGGCTGTTGCGTAGCGCCGCCGTCCCGGCGGCCTTGTCTTCGGGCTCGCGCCAGACCGGTGCTTGGAAAGGAAGACAGGGCCAGCGGGACGCTGGCGGTACGGCCCGCTGTTGGCCCGAAAGTTGACATTTAATTGGGCGGCGTGCGATACTTCCGGCAATTCTGAATGGTGTGAAAGGGCGTTTCCGGTCAGTGGCGGGAGCGCGGGACGAGTCTAATGGGGCGTTTTTCAGGGTTGATGCCGCCCCAACCCCTCTCTCAGCACCTTCGGGGTTGCGGTGTATTTCCGCGTCGGGGTACGTGTTTTTCCGCTTTTGCCTTCCGGGTTCCCGGGGACACAGGGTTCCGGGCGGGGGGCAGGGGACGTTTGGCCAAAAGGACGACCCGGGTGATGGTAGCCCCGGGCGCAACGAAACAGTTCACGAAAGGAACAGAGCATCATGGCGACAAAGATCGGTATCAACGGGTTCGGGCGCATCGGCCGCAACGTTTTCAAGATCCTCATGAAGGATCCGGCCTTTGATGTGGTGAGCATCAACGACCTGACGGACGCCAAGACGCTGGCGCACCTGCTGAAGTATGACAGCGTGTTCGGCGTGTACGACGCGGAGGTCTCGCACACGGACGACGCGATCATCGTGAACGGCAAGGAAGTGAAGATCACGGCGATCAAGGACCCGGCGGAGATCGGGTGGGGCGCCCGGGGCGTGGAGATGGTGCTGGAGTCCACGGGCCGCTTCTCGACCAAGGCGGACTGCATGAAGCACATCGCGGGCGGCGCCAAGAAGGTGCTGCTGAGCGTGCCGCCGAAGGACGCGGTGGACGCGATCATCGTGGTCGGCGTGAACTGCGGGACGCTGAAGGCGACCGACCAGATCGTGTCGAACGCCTCGTGCACGACGAACTGCCTGGCCCCGGTCGCGAAGGTCCTCCACGAGGCCTTCGGGATCAAGCGCGGCATGATGAACACGATCCACGCGTACACGAACGACCAGGCCGTGCTGGACGTGCCCCACAAGGACCTGCGCCGCGCCCGCGCCGCCGCGAACGCGATCATCCCCACCACGACGGGCGCCGCGCGCGCCGTCGGCAAGGTGCTTCCGGAGCTTGCGGGCAAGCTGGACGGCTTCTCCATGCGCGTGCCGGTCATTGACGGCTCCGTGGTGGACCTGACGGTCGAGCTGAACAAGAACGTGACGAAGGAGGAGATCAACGCGGCGATGAAGGCGGCGTCCGAGGGCGCGCTGAAGGGCGTGCTGGCGTACTGCGCCGACCCGGTCGTGTCCCGCGACATCATCGGCAACCCGCACTCCAGCGTGTTCGACTCCCTGATGACGATGGTCATGGACGGGAACTTCGCCAAGGTCGTGTCGTGGTACGACAACGAGTTCGGCTACTCCAACCGCTGCGTGGACCTCTTCAAGAAGATGGCCTGAGCGGATTGCGCGTGAATTCCGGGGCCGCGCCGCAGGGCGCGGCCCCTTTCCAAAAACAGACCGGCCTTTGAACGACGGGTGAACGACATGACGATGAAGAAGTTGGGCATCGAGGATCTGGACCTTGCGGGCAAGACCGTGCTCATGCGCGTGGACTTCAACGTGCCGCAGCACGCGGACGGGACGGTGCGCGACGACATGCGCATCCGGGCCGCGCTGAAGAGCATCAACTACGTCCGCGACCACGGCGGGAAGCTGGTGCTCATGTCGCACCTGGGCCGCCCGAAGAAGGTGAAGGACGACCCGGCAAAGCTGGCGCTGCTGAGGATGGACCCCGTGGCGGACCACCTTCGGTCGCTGGTGGGCGGCAACGTGACGAAGCTGGACGAGGTGGCCGGGCCGGCCGTGGAGGCCGCCGTGGCCGCCATGCAGCCGGGCGACATCATCCTGCTGGAGAACACGCGCTTCCATCCGGGCGAGGAGAAGAACGACCCCGAACTGTCGCAGCAGCTGGCGAAGCTGGGCGACGTGTATGTGAGCGACGCGTTCGGCACGGTGCACCGGGCCCACGCGTCCACCGAGGGCGTGACGCGGTATGTCGCGCAGAGCGCGGCGGGCTTCCTTGTGGCGAAGGAGATGGAGTATTTCGGCAAGGTGCTCCAGTCGCCGGAGCGGCCGCTGGTGGCGATCCTGGGCGGCGCGAAGGTGTCGGACAAGATTTTGGTGATTGACAACCTGCTGAACCTGGTGGACACGCTGGTGATCGGCGGCGGCATGGCCTACACCTTCATGAAGGCGAAGGGCATGGAGATCGGGAACTCGCTGCTGGACAAGGACGGCGTCGAGGTGGCGGCGAAGGCGATGGAGAAGGCCGCGGCGCAGGGCGTGAAGCTGATGCTGCCGGTGGACTTCAAGATCGCGGACGCGTTCGACAACAGCGCGAACACGCAGATTGTGGCGGCGGACGCCATCCCGGCGGGGTGGGAGGGCCTCGACATCGGCCCCGAGACCGTCAGGCTGTTCACGGACGAGGTCAACCGCGCGGCCATGATCGTGTGGAACGGCCCCGTGGGCGTGTTTGAGATGCCGAATTTCGCCGTGGGCACGCGCGCCCTGGCGGACGCCATGGCGTCGTGCAGGGGCGTGACGATCATCGGCGGCGGCGACACGGCCGCGGCGGTGATCCAGTTCGGCCTGGCCGACAGGATGTCCCACGTGTCCACCGGCGGCGGCGCGTCGCTGGAGATGCTTGAGGGCAAGGAGCTTCCGGGCCTGGTGGCCCTGACGGACAAACCGGGCGGCTGCGGCTGCTGCTGCTGCGGCGGCTGAGCGCCCGAAAACCCCTACCCGCGGCCCGGCCGTTCGACACACCGACGGCGCGCCTGGCCCCGGGCGAACCAGAAGGAAAAGGTGAAGAAGATGCCCCTGACGAAAGAGAAGAAAGAGGAACTGATCAAGAAGTACGGCAAGGCCGAGGGCGACACGGGCTCGCCGGAGGTGCAGGCGGCGCTCCTGACGGAGCGCATCCTCCACCTGACCGAGCATTCCAAGGCCCACCCCAAGGACCATGCCACGCGGCGCGGCCTGCTGAAGCTGGTCGGACGCCGCCGCCACCTGCTGGACTACGTCCGCAAGTGCGACGTCGAGCGGTACCGCGAGCTGGTGAAGGCGCTGGGCCTGCGCAAGTGACCACGGCGCCCGGGGCGGCACCGCCGCCCCGGGCGTTTTCCGGAACCCTCCGGCGCCCCCCGCGAAACGCGCGGGAACGGGGCCCCGGACACCGGCATCCGGACAGGAAAGAAGAAGAGAGAGAAAAAACAATGACATTATGGAACCCCATGCATGCTGTTCCATTGTCAAGGGAGCAACAGCGAACATGGTAGAACGCATTTCAGTGATGGTCGGCTCCGATTCCGTCGAATTCGAGACCGGCCGAATCGCCAAACAGGCGCACGGCGCCGTCATCTGCCGGAGCGGCGACACGATGGTCCTTTCGGCCGTCGTGGTGGCGCCCGAATCCAAACCGGGGCAGGATTTCTTCCCCATGACCGTGGACTACCGGGAGAAGTTTTACTCGGTGGGCCAGATTCCGGGGAACTTCTTCCGGCGCGAGGCGCGCCCCTCGGAGCGTGAGATCCTCGTGTGCCGCCTGACGGACCGCCCCCTGCGGCCCCTCTTCCCCAAGGGCTTCACCAACGAGACCCTGGTCTGCCAGACGGTCCTGTCGGCGGACAACCTCCACAACCCCGACGTGCTGTCCATCAACGCGGCGTCGGCGGCCCTGCACATCTCCAAAATCCCCCTTTCCGAGCCCATCGGCGCCGTGCGCGTCGGGTGCGTCGAGGGGGAGTTTGTCGTGAACCCGCCCATGGACCAGATGCCCGCCAGCACCCTCGACATCGTTGTCGCGGGCACCGCGGGGGCCCTGTGCATGGTCGAGGGCCTGGCGAAGGAGGTCTCAGAGGGCGTGATGGCCGACGCGCTTGAGTTTGCCCACGGCCACATCAGGAACATCGTGGCGGCGATCGAGGAGCTGCGCACCCGCGTCGGCGTCGAGAAGATGGTTTTCACGCCGCCCGTGGTTGAGGAGGAGGTGGTGGCGGACGTCGCCGCCCTCGCCGAGGCGCGCCTCAAGGAGGCCCTGGCCATCCGCGAGAAGATCCTGCGCCTCGACACGATTGACGCCGTGAAGGCGGAGACCCTTGCGGCCCTCCAGGCAAAGTACGGCGAGGAGCTGTACGCGGCGCGGGAGGCCGGCATCGGCGCGGCCTTCTCCGACCTGAAGAAGCGCACCATGCGCGGCGCGGTCATCGAGACCAGCGTGCGCATGGACGGCCGCCGGCTGGACGAGGTGCGCCCCATCACCATCGAGGTGGGGGTGCTGCCCCGGGCCCACGGCTCCGCGCTGTTCACGCGCGGCGAGACGCAGGCGCTTGTGGCGACCACGCTGGGCACGAGCCGCGACGAGATGCGGCTGGACGAGCTCACGGGCGACAGCTTCCAGCGCTTTTTCCTGCACTATAACTTCCCGTCCTGGTCGGTCGGCGAGGTGCGCCGGATCACCGGCCCGGGCCGCCGCGAGGTGGGCCACGGCAAGCTGGCCGAGCGGGCGCTCCAGTCGGTCATGACCTTCCTGGAGGAGGGCGAGAACGCCCCGGCCCCCGAGGACGACTTCCCCTACACCCTGCGCATCGTGTCCGAGGTGACCGAGAGCAACGGCTCCAGCTCCATGGCCACGGTGTGCGGCGGGTCGCTCAGCCTGATGGACGCCGGCGTGCCGGTGTCGGCCCCGGTGGCGGGCATCGCCATGGGGATGATCAAGGAGGGTGACGAGATCCGCATCCTGTCCGACATCCTGGGCGACGAGGACCACCTCGGCGACATGGACTTCAAGGTGTGCGGCACGGCGAAGGGCATCACGGCGTTCCAGATGGACACCAAGGTGAAGGGCCTCTCGCGCGACGTGATGGAGCGGGCGCTGGCGCAGGCCCGCGCGGGCCGCGACCACATCCTGGGCAAGATGAACGAGGCGCTCGACAAGCCGCGCTCCGACATCTCCCCGTACGCGCCGCGGATATACACCATCACGATTGATCCGGACAAGATCCGCGAGGTGATTGGACCCGGCGGCAAGGTCATCCGCGAGATCCAGAGCGCCAGCGGCGCCGAGATCGAGATCGAGGACGACGGGCGGATCCATGTGGCGGCCGTGGACAAGGCCAGCGCCGACGCGGCCATCGAGATGATCCGCGGGATCGTCGCCGAGGTCGAGGTCGGGAAGATCTACCACGGCACCATCACGCGCCTCATGAACTTCGGCGCCTTCTGCTCCGTCTTCGGAAACAAGGAGGGCCTGATCCACATCTCCGAGATGGCCCCGCACCGCGTCAACGAGGTCACCGACGTGCTCAACGTCGGCGACGAGGTGGACGTGAAGGTCATCGAGATTGACAAGATGGGCCGCGTCAACCTGTCCAAGCTGGCGGCGGACATCGAACTCGGCCGGGTGGACCCGTCCGAGGTCGAGAACCGCGGCGGCGGCGACCGGGGCGGCGACCGCGGCGGACGCGGCGGCGACCGGGACCGCGGCGGGCGCGGCGGTGACCGCGGGCGCGGCGGTGACCGCGGCGGACGCGGCGGCGACCGCGGCGGACGCGGGGGGGACCGCAGGCGGTAAGCCTGGAGAAGCCCCTTCCTGAGGTTTTGCCCCGGGGCGGCGCCGTTCCGACCGAACAGCGTCGCCCCGGTTTTTCCTGAACGGAGCAAGCATGAACGCAGCGTCATCCCCCCGGGAGGAGGTGCGGGTGCGGCGGCTCGGCAACGGGTTCACCGTCGCGCTGGAGCCGCTTCCCTACCTGCGCACGGCCTCTTTCGGCCTGTGGGTCCGGGCGGGCTCCTCGTCCGAGGACGCCCGCACCGCCGGGGCCGCCCACTTCCTGGAGCACCTGTTCTTCAAGGGCACCGCGCGCCGCTCGGTCCACGAGCTGATGGCCGCCGTGGAGGGCCGGGGCGGGTACATCAACGCGTCCACGGGCCGCGAGTACACCGAGCTGTACCTGCGCATCCCGTCGCACCATGTGGCCGCCGGCATGGACATCCTCGCCGAGATCGCCCGCGAGTCCCTCTTCTGCGACATGGAGAAGGAGCGCGGCGTCATTCTGGAGGAGATCGCCTCCATCGAGGACAGCCCCGAGGACCTCGTCTTCGACCTGTCCGCCGAGGCCCACTGGCCGGACCACCCCCTGGGCCGCCCCGTCGCGGGCACGGCCGCGTCCGTCTCCGCCCTCACGCGCGACGACATCGTGAACTTCTACCGCGCCTGGTACACGCCGGAGAACATGGTGTTCTCCGTTTCCGGCGGCTTCGACGAGGCGGATGTGATGGCCCGGGCGGAAAGGCTCTTCGGCGACTGGCCCGCGGCGGCGCCGCCGCCCTTTGTGTCGGAGCCCGCCTTCCGCGCCGGGGCGTCCGCGGCCGCCCGCCCCGTGTCGCAGGCGCACCTGGTGCTGACCTTCCCCGGTGTGTCCGTGTCGGACCCCCGGTACTACACGGCGTCGCTCCTGGCGAACCTGCTGGGCGGCGGGTCCACCTCGCGGCTCTTCGAGCGCATCCGCGAGGAGGAGGGCCTGGCCTACAGCGTCTACGCCTCCCACAACTGCTACGCGCGGGCGGGCGTCTTCGACGTGTACGAGGCGGTCGCGCGGAAGCACACCCGCCGCGCGCTCGCCCTCGCCTGCGCCGAGCTGCGGCGCGCGCGCACCGAGCCCGCCCCGGCGGAGGAGGTGGCCACCAACCGCGAGGAGATCAAGGGATCCATGCTCATGTCCCTGGAGAGCTCCCTGTCCCGCGCCGCGCGCGCGGCGAAAAACCTGCTCTTTCTGGGCCGCGTGCTGGATGTCGGCGAGGTCATGGCGGGCTTCGACGCCGTCACGCCGGAGGCCCTGCTGGAAATGGCCGCGGAAACCTTCACCCCGGACCGCTGCGCCTTCATGGCGCTGCTGCCCCGGGGCATGAAACCGCCGGAGGTGGACCTGTCATGAGCGAGCCGCGGGAGGTTGTGGTGGACATCGCGCGCGATCCGGGCACGGAGGACCTCCCCCTGCCGCGCTACGAGACGGACCACGCCGCGGGCATGGACCTGCGGGCGGCGGTCACGGAGCCGCTGACCGTCCCGCCGGGCGGGCGCGCCCTCGTGCCCACGGGCCTGCGCGTCGCCGTGCCGCCGGGCTTCGAGGCCCAGGTGCGCCCGCGCAGCGGCCTCGCCCTGAAGCGCGGGATCACCCTGCCCAACAGCCCCGGGACCATTGACGCGGACTACCGCGGCGAGGTGAAGGTCATCCTGATGAACGCGGGGGACGAGCCCTTTGTCATCCGGCGGGGCGACCGCATCGCCCAGCTTGTGGTCGCGCCGGTGGCGCGGGCGGTGTGGCGGCCCGCCGCCGAACTGCCCCCCACGGCGCGCGGCGACGGCGGCTTCGGCCACACCGGCACCTGAGGCGCGCATGCTCGGTTTTTTGGACGAGTTCATCCTTCCCGGCACCAGCCCCTGGCTGTTCTGGCCCTTCGTGCTCACGGGGGTCATCATCCAGGGCATCAGCAAGTCCGGGTTTGCGGGCGGCGCGGGCATTTTGTCACTGCCGATGATGATGCTCGTCATGCCGGTGGACCGCGTGCCCGCCGTGCTCCTGCCGCTGCTCATCCTGTTCGACATGAACGCCGTGTACCACCACCGGACCAACAAGGACCTGCGCCTCGTCAGGACCATCTTCTACCCCTCCCTGCTGGGCACCGCGCTGGCCACCTGGGTCTGGTACAAGGTGGGCAAGGAGGGCGTCGGCGAGTACGGCGGCTACATCAAGCAGTTCACCGGCGTCATCGCCATCCTCTTCGCCGCCTACATCTTCGCCAAGGAGACCTCCATGAAGTGGGTGAGCGGGCGGAAGGCCGGCCCGGGGCTCGGCGTCGTGGCGGGCGTGGCCGCGGGCTTCACCTCCACCATCAACCACTCCGCCGGCCCCATCGTCAGCCTCTACATGTTCTCCCAGAATCTCGGCAAGAGCTTCTTCACCGGCACCGTCGCGTGGACCTTCGCCTGCATCAACCTGAGCAAGCTGCCCTCCTACGCGGGACTCGGGCTCATAGACTACAGCGTGCTCAAATTCGACCTGCTCCTCCTGCCGCTGATCCCCCTCGGCTCCTGGATCGGCAAATGGATGCACCACACCGTCTCCGAGCGCGCCTTCAACTGGGTCATCTTCGTGCTGACGGTCATCGCCAGCGTGCATCTGGTGTTCGGGGTCAATCTGGTGTCGCTGGCGCTCGGGCTGGTTTTCTGAAATGGACGATATGGACGGGATGGACAGGAAGGGTTGATTGCGCCTTGTCCATGGTGTCCATGTCGTCCATTCTGTCCATCTTCTCTTCTCCTCCCTCCCCCCGGGCCCGACCCCGCGCCAGCCGAAGCATGCTCTTGGCGGAGGCGCCGGCGGGGGAAACTTGCGCGCGGCGGCGGGGGTCTGACTATCATGAAGGCTGCGGCCGGTCCGGCCGCCCGCCGTCATTCCACCACCACACGGGACATTATCGCCATGAAACGCGCACTGCTCATCGCTGCCGGAGTCTTTCTGGCCATTCTGGTCCTCGGGGCCGTCGCCAAGTCCCGGGCCGACGCCGCCTACTTCAGCGCCTACAACGCGGCCGCGCCGTTCAACACGCAGGTGCGCGAGGTGACGGAGGTGGCCTCGACGAGCCTGCCCGTCAGCTACCAGCTCATCAACTTCACCTTCGACGGCGTGAACGGCGAGGACGTGCCCACGCTCATGACCTTCCCGTCGCCCATGCCCGCCGAGAAGGTCCCCGTGATCATCTTCCTCCACGGCATCGGCCAGAACAAGAACTTCCTGAAGGAGATCACCGCGCCCTTCAGCGCGACGGGCTTCGCCTTCGTGTCGTTTGACCAGTACATGCAGGGGGAGCGCAAGCTGCCCAAGGACGCCTCCATGCTCGCGCAGGCCCGCGCCTTCCGCCAGCGGCCCTCCAAGACCATCAACGAGACGCGGCGGCTCGTGGACTACCTCATGACGCACCCGCAGGTGGACACGCGGCGCATCTACCTGGTCGGCGCGAGCTACGGCGCCATCACGGGCAGCACGGTCCTCTCCTTCGACAAGCGCATCCGCGCCGGCGTGCTGGTCTACGGCGGCGGCAACATCCCCAAGATGCTCGACGCCCCCCTCATCAAGAAAGAGGCGGGCGCCACCACCGTCGCCCTGCTCAAGCCCCTCGCATCGTACATCCTCCAGCCCGCCGACCCCATCAACTACGTCAAGGGCATCTCCCCCACCCCCGTCTACTTCCAGAACGGGAGACACGACCAGCTCGTCTCCGTGCCGTCCTCCGAGGCCCTCATCGCCGCCGCGGGCGAGCCGAAAAAGGTCACCTGGTACGAGTCCGACCACATCGGCCTCGACATCGAGAACACCAAGCTGGTCCTCCGCGACGCCCTCCAGTGGCTGCTGGAACAGGACGACTCCTTCCGCGCCCCGGAGCAGAAGGTCCAGGAGCTGCCGCCCTTCGAGGTGGAGTCCTGAGGGCGGAGAAGGGTGTCGTTGCCGACCGGGGAGTTGGCGGGAACGAGATTGCCGCGCTGCGCTGCCAAGAAAGTACCGCGTTCGCTGGAGAGGCCGCGCCCCTGGGATCGCCAAGCTTCCCCTTGGCTTTCGGGGAAACACGGAGCGACTAGGCCCGCGCGGAAGAACCCAAGAGGCCAAGCTGGAGCTTGGCGATCCCAGGGGGCGCGCGGTTTGGGGCTCGCAATGACGTGTGTTTTCGCGTCATTGCGAGCGCAGCGCGGCAATCTCGTTCCCGGTGCGACCCCGGTTCCCCGCGCTCACAGCGACGCCAGATAGTCCTTCAGCGGCTGGGCGGCGGCGTCGCGGGGGGAGAGCACGGGGTCGGTCACGGGCCAGGGGATGGCGAGGCCGGGGTCGTCCCAGCGGAGGGCAAACTCGTCGCCGGGACGGTAGAAGTCGGTGCATTTGTACTCAAGCTGGGCGCGGTCGCTGAGGACGCAGAAGCCGTGGGCGAATCCGGGGGGGATGTAGAACTGGCGGAAGTTTTCCGCCGACAGGGTGACGGCGACGTGGCGGCAGAAGGTGGGGGAGCCGGGCCGCAGGTCCACAGCGACGTCGTAGATTTCGCCCTCCACCACGCGCAGGAGCTTGCCCTGGGGGTGCCGGGTCTGCCCGTGGAGCCCGCGCAGGGTGCCCCGGGACGACAGGGAGTGGTTGTCCTGCACGAACACGGCGTCAATCCCGCCGTTGCGGTATTTCTCCGCGTGGTGGGTTTCGAGGAAGAAGCCCCGCGCGTCGCGGAACACCTCCGGCTCGATGATGACCACCCCGGGAATCTCGGTCGCTGTGAATTTCGGCATGGCTGCTCCGAACGGTTGTCTTTCGCTCATCCGCCCTGTGGCGGGATGCCCAGTGCCCGCTCGCGCGCGTGGACCATCCGCGCCAGGAGGGCGTTCACCGGCGCGGGCACGCCCGCCGCCTCGCCAAAGGCCGCGAGGGCGCCGTTCATGGCGTCCACCTCGGTGCGCCGGCGGCGCGCGAAGTCCTCGTGCATGCTGGCGTAGTGCGCCGCCGTCGGCGGCACCAGTTTCTCATAGAACAGGGCGCGGTATTCGTCCGCCGTCGGCGGGTCGAGGTCCGCGCCGCGCGCGCGGCCCACGGCGTACAGCTCCCCGATGACGGCGTCCATCATCTCCCGCGCCTCGGGAATCTCCGGCAGCCGCCCGTAGGGCACGTCGAGCAGCGCCGACAGGGGGTTCAGCGCGGCGTTGTACGCCGCCTTGCCCCAGATCAGGGACTCGATGCGCCCGGAGTAAACCGTCGGCAGGCCCGCGGCGTCCATCGCCTCCGCCAGCCGCCGCGCCGCCGCCGCCGGCCCCTCCGGACGGAGCGCGCCCAGGGCCGTGGGCGCGGCGATCACGGTGATGGTGATAGCCCCCGGCGCCGTGACGCGCACGCCGTAGATGGCCCGCACGCCCACGGTGCGCTCCCAGCCAAAGCGCGCCGCCGTCTTCTCGGCGTTGCCGAGGCCGTTCTGGTAGGCGCAGACCGGCGTGTCCGGCCCCACGCACGGCGCCACCGCCTCCAGCGCCGCCTCGGTGTCGTAGGACTTCACCGTGATGAACACGGCGTCGTAGCCCCCCGCCGGGGGCGCGTCCGGCGCGGCCGTCAGCGCGCGCAGGCCCCGGAAAACCCGGTCTCCCCAGATGCCCGTGACCCGCAGGCCGTCCCGCGCGACGGCGTCCATGTGCGGGCCGCGCCCGACCAGGGTGACGTCGTGGCCCGCCCCGGCGAGGAAGCCCCCCACCGCCGAGCCCATCGCCCCCGCGCCGAACACCAGCACGCGCATGCCGTTCTCCCTCTTGTGTACAATGAACGCGGACGTTTTCCGCGGTTCCATTGTACACCAGCCTGCGGGGCCTGTTCCGCGCCCGCGCCACCACAGGAGGACGGGTCATGCGCGCCTGGCGCTTCCACGAGACGGGGGACATCCGAAACCTGCGCCTGGAGGAGGCGCCCGAGCCCGTGCCCGGACCGGGCGAGGCCCTGGTCCGCGTCCAGTACGCGGCCCTCAACCCCGCCGACCGGTATCTGGTGCAGGGGCAGTACCCGCGCGCGGGCGCGCCGCCCTTCACCCCCGGCCGCGACGGCGCAGGCCGCATCCTGCGCGCGGCGGCGGGCGGACGGTTTAAAGAGGGTGACGCCGTGTGCCTCCTCGGCGGGCTCACGGGCATCTCGACCCCCGGCACCTTCGCCGACTGCGCCGCGATCCCCGAGGAATGGCTGGCCCCCGTGCCCGACGGCTGGTCCCCGGAGGAGGCCGCGGCCGGGCCGCTCACCCTGCTGACCGCCTGGCGCGCCCTCGTGGTGCGCGGCGGGCTGAAGGCCGGGGAGACCGTGCTCGTCACCGGCGCGTCCGGCGGCGTCGGCTCGGCGGCGGTCCTGCTCTGCGGCGCCCTCGGCGCGCGCGTGGCCGCGTTGTCCCGCAGCGCCGGGAAACGCGCCGCCCTCACGGCCCTCGGCGCGGACATCGTGGTGGACGCGGCGGCGGACAACGTGGAGGCGGGGGTGAGGGAGGCTTTGGGCAAAGAGCGCATCGGCCTGGTCGTCGAGAACCTCGGCGGCCCCTGGCTCAACCGCGCCGCGCGGCTCGCCGCCCCCGGCGGGCGCGTCATGGTCGTCGGCCTCCTCGCGGGGCTCGACGCCGAACTCACCATCGGCCTGCTCATCCACAAGAACCTCCGCGTGGAGGGCCTCAGCGTGAGCGCCTACACTCCCGCCGAGGCCGCCGAAGCCTGGCGGGAAATCGTCCGCCTGCTGCATGCAAAGGAGAAACGCCCCCTCGTGGACAGCGTCTTCTCCCCCGACCAGCCGCAGGAAGCCTTCGCCCACCTCGCCGAGGGCCCGCTGGGAAAGGTGCTGGTCGCGTTTGACTGAACGGAGGCGCGGATCAAATCGCTGCGGAGAATAGGGACACCCGGCCCCCCTTCACCCCGAAGGGGTGAGGGACATTAGCCGGTGGTTGAGCGTCAGCGATACCACCGGAAACGGGTGCCGCCCCCCCCTTTTTACTGGCACCCCGGCAGGGGTGCGGGACACCAACGCAAGAGGGAGCGGCGCGTCCTGAACCCCTGCCGGGGTTCTTGAAAGAGGGGAGAGGGCCTGCTGTCCGGTGGTATCGCTGACGCTCAACCACCGGCTAATGTCCTGCATCCCTCCGGGATGCAAGAAGCGCTCATCTTCCTACACCTCCCCGTTTGGAGCTTGGCGTTCCCAGGGAGATGCGCGTTTTTCTGTCCGCCGCCCCCGGTGGTATAGTGCTGGGACTGCGGTTTGAGAACAGATCATTGGCCTGCCGACCCCAGAGAGGAACTTTGCCATGTCCACGATGAGAAACCTGCTTGTCGCCGTTGCCGTGACCGTGCTGCTGGCCGCGTGCCAGACCACGGCGCCTGCGCCCGCCCCGGAGAAGGAGGCGGCCTGGGTCCCGCTGGTGACGGGAAACAGTCTGGACGGGTGGACAGCCCGCGGCAGCGCCAAATGGCGCATGGAGGACGGCGTGATCATCGGGCAGTCGCCGGGCGGGCAGGGGCACCTCTACGCGGCGCCGGTCCTCCAGGACCTGGAGGTCAAGGGGACGTTCCGCGTCACCAGCCAGGGCAAGGACGCGAACAGCGGGCTCTATTTCCGCGCCAACCCGCCGGCGGACAATCCGGACGGGTATCCGAACGGCTACGAGGCGCAGATATGCAACTCCCAGGACGCGTTCACCGGGTGGCTGTGGAAGCCCGGCACGCCGACGGGCAAGGCGTCCGCGCTGCTGACGAAGGACGCGGAGTGGTTCTCCCTGCGGGTGCGCGCCGTGGGCGACGAGATCACGATCTGGGTGAACGACACCGAGGTGACCCGCCACCGGGACCGCGAGTACAAGACCGGCCTGTTCGCCCTGCAATGCCACAACGACCAGATGACCATCGAGGCGAAGGACCTTTATTACCGCGATTTGGGCAAGTCCTGACGGGCGGCGGCCCAGGGCGGGAATTCTGTCCATGGCATGACATGCGCGGAGGGGCCGAAATCGTAGACGCGGCTTCCAGCCGCGTTCTTCGGGACAACGGAAGGCTCCAGGAACGCGGCAGGATGCCGCGTTGCGTCCCCGCCCGTTTTATTGCATTGCGCGGGGGGCCGTGGTAGAGTTAACGGGTCAAAGTGTTCCCGCCGACCCCCGCCCAGCATGGCGCCGGGCGTTTTCTTTTTTCGGATTGTTGCGGCGGGAACCGGAGGTTTTTCTCGCATGCCGACGTACACCTATAAATGCAAGAAGTGCGGCGCCGACCATGACGTCTTCCACGCCATGTCCGCCGCGCCGAAAGTCGCGTGCCCGGAATGCGGGGGCGCGTGCGTGAAACAGCTGGGCACCGGCTCGGGCATCATCTTCAAGGGCAGCGGCTTCTACGAGACCGACTACAAGAAGAAGTCCGGCGGAGGCCCGGCGAGGGACGGGGCGGCGGTCTCCGCCGCGAAGACGGACGGGGCGAAGGCGGACAGCGCCAAGGCGGCCCCGGCGGCCAAGACCCCGGAGGGGGGCGGCAAGAAGAAGGACTGACGGGCGGACCCGGATTCGCACCGGCGGGAAAGGCGACAGGATGAGCAATCTCTCGATCAAGACGCTCACGGAAGCCCATGTGATGAACACCTACGGCCGGCTGCCGATCGCGATCGTGCGCGGCGAGGGCGCGCGCCTGTGGGACGCCGACGGCCGGGAATACCTGGACTTCTTCGCGGGCATCGCCGTGTGCAACCTGGGCCACTGCCACCCGAAGGTGACGGAGGCCGTGTGCCGCCAGGCCGCCACGCTGGTCCACGTGTCCAACCTCTACCACATTGAGACGCAGGCGGAGCTGGCGAAGCGCCTCGCGGCGCACAGCTTCGCCGGCCGCTGGTTCTTCTGCAACGGCGGCGCCGAGGCGAACGAGGCGGCCATCAAGCTGGCGCGGCGCTACTGGGCCGTCGCCCAGGGCACGCCGCGCCCCGGCGTGGTGACGGCGAACCACTCCTTTCACGGGCGGACCCTGTGCACCCTCACGGCGACGGGCCAGCCGAAGTACCAGGAGGGCTTTGAGCCGCTGGTGCCCGGGTTCACCTATGTGGACTACGACAACCTGGACGCGCTGGAGGCCGCGCTGAACCCCTCGGTGGGGCTGGTGCTGCTGGAGCCGGTGCAGGGCGAGGGCGGCGTGCGCGTGCCGTCGCCGGACTACCTGCGCGGCGTGCGCGCGCTGTGCGACAGGCACAACGTCCTGCTGGCCCTCGACGAGGTGCAGACGGGCCTCGGCCGCACGGGCCGCCTCTTCTGCCACGAGCACAGCGGGATCACGCCGGACATCATGACCCTGGCCAAGGGCCTCGGCAACGGCGTGCCCATCGGCGCCATGGGCTGCACGGAGAAGGTGTCCGCGGGCTTCACCCCCGGCAGCCACGCCTGCACCTTCGGCGGCAACCCCCTGAGCGCGGCGGCGGGCGTGGCCACGATGGACGTCCTGACGGCGCCCGGATTCATCGAGACCGCCGCGCGGCGCGGCGACTACCTGCACGCGGCGCTCCGGGACCTGGCGGCGCGCCACCCCGGCGTGCGCGAGGTGCGCGGCATGGGCCTCATGGCGGGGGTCGAGTGCGCCGGTGCCGTGGGTCCGCTCGTCGAGGCCATGCGCGGCGCGGGCGTCATCTGCGGGCCCGCGGGCCCCAACGTGCTGCGGTTCCTGCCCCCGCTGGTGGTCACGGAGGCGGACATTGACACGGTCACGGCGGCGCTGGACCGGTGTCTGGGAGACCTGGGATGGTAAAAGACTTCCTTTCCCTCGCGGACTACACGGGCGAAGAGATCCTGGCGTTTCTGGACTTCGCCGACCGGCTGAAGGCCGAGGTGCGCGCGGGCACGCCGCATCCCCTGCTCCAGGGAAAGACCCTGGCGCTCATCTTCGAGAAGCCCAGCCTGCGCACGCGGCTCACCTTCCAGATCGGCATGTTCCAGCTCGGCGGCCACACGGTCCTCATTGACGACATCCTCGGCCGCCGCGAGTCGGTGCCCGACGTGGCCCGCAACCTGGAGCGCTGGGTGGACGGCATCATGGCGCGGACCTACCGACACGCCCACGTCGTGGAGCTGGCGCGCTGCGCCCGCATCCCCGTCATCAACGCGCTCACGGACCTCCTGCACCCCTGCCAGATTCTGGCGGACGTGCAGGCCCTGCGCGAGCACAAGGGACGCGACCTCGGCAGCCTCAAGGTCGCCTTCGTCGGCGACGGCAACAACGTCTTCCACTCCTGGGCCAACTTCGCCGCCCGGGTGCCCCTCAACCTGACCCTCGTGTGCCCGCCGGGCTACGAGGGCGACGCCGAAATCACCGGACGCGTCCGCCGCGAGGCGAAGGGCGAATTCGTCATCACCCACGACGTGGAGGCGGGCCTGCGCGACGCCGACGCGGTCTACACGGACGTGTGGGCCAGCATGGGCCAGGAGGAGGAGGCCGAGACCCGCGAGCGCGCCTTCGCCCCCTACCAGGTGAACGCCGCGCTCATGGCGCTGGCGAAGCCCGACGCCCTGTTCATGCACTGCCTGCCCGCCCACCGCGGGCTGGAAGTGACTGATGACGTCATAGACGGACCCCAGTCCGTCGTCTTCGACGAGGCCGAGAACCGGCTGCACGCCCAGAAGGCCGTGCTCGCCACCCTGCTCGGCGGCCCGGGAAACTAGAACCCGGCGGCCCCGCGGCCGCCACAGACCACAAAGGACACCCGACATGAGCGACAAGGTCAACAAGATCGTGCTGGCGTATTCCGGGGGGCTCGACACCTCGGTCATCCTGAAATGGCTCAAGGAGACCTACAAGGCCGAGGTGGTCGCCTACATCGCCGACGTGGGCCAGGGCGAGGAGCTGGAGGAGGCCCGCGTGAAGGCCATGAAGACCGGCGCCTGCGAGGCCGTGGTCCTCGACCTCAAGGAGGAGTTCACCCGCGACTTCGTGTTCCCCGCCATGCGCGCCAACGCGATCTACGAGGGGTCCTACCTCCTGGGCACCAGCGTGGCCCGGCCCATCATCGCCAAGGGCCACATCCAGGTCATGCGCCAGACCGGCGGCGACGCCGTCGCCCACGGCGCCACGGGCAAGGGCAACGACCAGGTCCGCTTCGAGATGACCTGCATGGCCATGGAGCCCGGCGTGAAGATCATCGCGCCCTGGCGCGACCCGCTGTGGACGCTCAACACGCGCGAGAAGATGGTGGCCTACGCCAAAGAAAACGGCATCCCCGTGCCCGTCACGGCGAAGAAGCCCTACTCCTCCGACCGCAACCTCCTGCACATCTCCTTCGAGGGCGGCATCCTCGAGGACCCGTGGAGCGCGCCGCCGGACGACATGTTCGTCCTGAGCGTCTCCCCCATGCAGGCCCCCGACACGCCCACCTTCGTCGAGGTGGACTTCGAGGCCGGCTGGCCCGTCGCCGTGAACGGCGAGCGCCTGAGCCCCGCCGCGCTGCTGGCGAAGCTGAACGCCCTGGGCGGCGCGAACGGCGTCGGCCGGGTGGACCTGGTTGAGAACCGCTTCGTGGGCATGAAGTCCCGCGGCGTGTACGAGACCCCGGGCGGCACGATCCTCTACGCCGCGCACCGGGCCGTGGAGTCGCTGACCATGGACCGCGAGGTGATGCTCCAGCGCGACCAGTTGTCTCCCAAGATCGCCCAGCTTGTTTACAACGGTTTCTGGTACTCGCCGGAAATGGAGGCCCTGACGGCCTTTGTGGACAAGAGCCAGGAGAATGTCACCGGCACCGCGCGCGTCCGCCTGTACAAGGGGAACTGCGACATCGTGGGACGCCGCGCCGAGAAGACCCTCTACGACCCCAAGATCAGCACCTTCGAGGAGGACGAGGGGGCCTACAACCAGTCCGACGCCACCGGGTTCATCCGGCTGAACGCCCTGCGGCTCCGCGTGCGGAACCGCGCCGGGTTCTTTAAGGGGTAACATTTCGCAACGCCTTTCCGATTGAGTGTTTACGCGGGGGCATCCGCCCCCCCGGAAGGGCGGGGAGCCCCCGGGAGCGCGCATGACAACGGTAGTGGCCCTGTTGGGCTCGCCGCTGTTCCCGGTCGTGGGGACCCTGGCCGGGGCGTGCGCGGGGGCTTTTGGGGGGGCGGCGCTCTATGAGCTGCTGGTCCGGGGGAAGACGGCGGCCGACTCGGCGCGGACGGGCGCCGGGGCGGCGCTGGGCCGCATCGGCGGCCTCGCGGTGAAGCTGGGGCTGGGGCTGGTCATGCTGGCCGTCGCGGCGGTGAATTTCTAGGGCGGCTCACCCGGTTAAATGCGCCGCCAATGAAGCGGGCCGGGAGGGCTTTTTTCCCGTCCCGCCGGCCTGGTCTTTGGGTGCCCGCCACAGTTTCTGCCCCGCCCGGGCAGGAGGCATGGCCGGGGCCTCCCCCCCTGGGAACGCCACTCTCCTGAGTGGCACGTGTTTAGAGCAGTTTAAAATGAACCATGGCCGCGCTTGTATGTTCGGATTCTGCTTCCCCGGAGGGGAAGAATGTGAATAGCCGGAGGTGACCGAAGGGAACCTCCGGACAGAAGTCCGGAGAACCGCAACCCCGAGGGGGTTGAATGTGCGCTTCCGGCGGCCCGGTCTGCGAACCCGTTCACATTCACCCCCTTGCGGGGTTGGGTTGTTTGGGCCTCGCGCACCGGAGGTTCCCTTCGGTCACCTCCGGCTATTCACATTTGTCCCCTTCGGGGACGTTTGCCCCGAAAAGCCTCGCGGACGGGCATCGAACCCTCGTCAGCACCATCGGAGGACTCGCGACGTCGGCCACAGTTTGCCTTTGTCTGCTTTAAAGAGGCCAATCGGGAGAGTGGCGTTCCCAGGGAAGCCCTTTCTTCAACGACATTCCCGCCCCTGGGCGGTCCGGGGCTCGCCATGACTGCGGAAATGCGAGTCATTGCGAAGGCGCGCAGCGCCTGAAGCAACCTCGTTCCCGCTCCGGCTTCGGCTCTCGCAACGTCTTATCCGGCGGTCAGGGGATGAAAATTACCCGGGGCAATCGCACTAAAATGCCCCTCAAGAAACGCCTGCGGGCGGCATGAACGTCCCCAGGGGATGCGATTCTGTCTTTGTTGTCCCAACGGGACATCCGCATATAGCCCAAGCAGGCCGCCGCCCATCCCCACAGCCCCGGGTCCGCACAGCGCGCAGCGCCTTGGAGTGCGGCAGCTTGCTGCCGCCTTTCTTCGCGTGGGCTTGCCCGCGCGGGGGCACACGAAAAACGACCGTGTCCGCGCGTTTCCCCAAGGCCGGCGCGGCACTCCCCGCCGCAATTTCGGCTGCCCCGTTGGGGCATGCCTGTTCTGCGCGGGCAACCCAGGGCAGACCTGGCCCTTCGGGCGGCGGCCTGCCCTGGGCTATATTCGGCAACGCTTTCAGCGTTGAAGAGGTCGGATAAAGGGTAATGAACGCACTCCATCCAGAAAGTGTCCACGGATTTTGGTGCGATTGCCCTGATGAAAATTACCCTTGACAGGACGGCCGGAAGGTGCTATCATGACATTAGTGACGCAGTTTCACGGCGGTGTCTTGTGCGCGGACGGGATATTCTCCCCGGTCGCGCGGGTTTTTGCGTCTCCCCCGGCGGGTATGCCGGGATACCGCCTGGTTGCAGGGTTTTTTGCCCGTCGGGCCCCGCCTGCGGGCTGGTAATATTTTGGTGACACTTGGGACAGGCAGGGCCCGCCAGGGCGCAACAAGGGACATGTGGTCCAAACTTCAAGAAGGAATCCTTCCATGACAGAAAGCACTTGTCGGGTCAGAAAGGGGGCCGTTGCGTTTGCGGTCCTGTGGGCGCTCGCCCTCGCGGTCGCCGTGGGGGGCGGAACGGCGGACGCCGCCATCAATGTGGTGTCTGTCGGACACAAAGAGGCAACCGATAATACAGACGACTGGCAGGATTTATTTAACACTGACAACACGGGATCTCGGAACACCATCCCGGCGGGAACAGAGCTGCTTGTTATTGCTGTTTGCGATATGCGCGACCAGCACTGCAATGCGGTGTCCATAAGGCAGAATGGTTCCGCGACATGGATTGGGCTGACCCGGATGGGAGCGACGGCGGGCACGGGCAACGAGCGCACCTCGCTGTTCTATCTCAACAACCCAGCAGCCATTCCTCAGGGCCAAATTCAGTTCAGGGCTCGGTTTGCCGGGAATGTCCGTGAAAGAAACATCGGCATGGCGGCACTGACCGGGGTGGCAGCCAACACAGCCACCCGTATAGGCCCTTATCACGTCTATTCATCTGGTGGCAACGAGTACGGAAACCCGATTGCGCTCACGCTGACCGCAGCGCAACTGCCCAAGAACTGGGCGTTCGTTACTGCTAGAACAGCGAATGCAGATCAGAGCCCCCCAGATGGCACCCGCACAAACCTGACGCTGTTCAGCGGTATTTACATGGGTTTCCCTCAAGGAGGAACAATTATATCGGGTCGTCGCCGTAGTTCCGCGCGCATGGACTTGACCAGAGCCACGGATTCTGCTGATCCCCGCATTATGAACTATGCGGCCGGCGCCAACATGGCAGGATTGGGGGTGGCCATCCGCCCAAGGTACACGATCAACGCGACTTCGGGTGGCAACGGAAGCGCGTCCGGCGGGGGGCAATATGACCACGGGCTGACAGCGACGGTGATCGCAACCCCGAACGCAGGGTATCGGTTCTTGAACTGGACCGTTGGGGGGGCTCCGGTTTCCACCAACGCCACATATGCCTTCACAGCGACGGATGACCGTTCGCTGGTGGCGAACTTCATCCAGACCTGGACGTTGACGTACACGCCGGGCGCGGGCGGCACCATCAGCGGCATATCGCCGCAGACGGTGGACAACGGCGGGAGCGGCACGCCGGTGACGGCGGTTCCGAGCGCGGGGTACCGCTTCGGCAGTTGGAGCGACGGCGTGCTGACGGCGGCGCGCACCGACACGAATGTGACGGGGAACATCACCGTCACGGCGAACTTCATCAAGACCTGGACGCTGACCTACACGCCGGGCGCGGGTGGCTCCATCTCGGGCACGACGCCGCAGACCGTGGACAACGGCGGTAGCGGCACGCCGGTGACGGCGGTTGCGAGCGCGGGGTACCGCTTCGGCAGCTGGAGCGACGGCGTGATGACGGCGGCGCGCACGGACACGAATGTGACGGCGAACGTCGCGGTCACGGCGAACTTCATCAAGACGTGGACGCTGACCTATACGCCGGGCGCGGGTGGCACCGTCAGCGGCACATCGCCGCAGACCGTGGACAACGGCGCGAACGGCGCGCCGGTGACGGCGGTCCCGAACACGGGGTACCACTTCGTTGACTGGAGCGACGGCGTGCTGACGGCGGCGCGCACGGACACAAATGTGACGGCGAATATCACCGCGACGGCGAACTTCGCCATCAACACGTACACGATCACGGCGTCGGCGGGCGTCGGCGGCAGCATCACGCCCTCGGGCGCGGTGCCGGTCAACCACGGCTCGGACCAGGCTTTCACCATCGCGGCGAATGCGGGCTACCGGATTCTGGAGGTGCTGGTGAACGGCGTGGCCCAGGGCCCGGTGTCCGACTACACCTTCACCAACGTGACGGGGAACGGCAACACCATCGCGGCGTCGTTCCAGAAGACGTGGACCGTGTCGGTGTCCGTCAATCCGGCGGGGGCCGGCAGCGTTACCGGCGGCGGCGTCTATGACGACGGCGCGACGGCCGTGCTGGACCCGACGGCAAACGCGGGCTACGGCTTTGACAGTTGGAGCGGCGACGCGTCGGGCTCCGACGACCCGCTCTCTCTGCTGGTGGACGGTGACAAGTCGGTGACGGCGAACTTCATCTCCCTGGACAAGACGATCACGGCGTCTGCGGGCGTCGGCGGCACCATCACGCCTTCGGGCGTGGTGGTGGTGACCTACGGCGACGACCAGACCTTTGGCATCGCGGCGGACCCGGGCTACCGGATCCTGGACGTGCTGGTGGACGGTTCGAGCGTCGGCGCGGTGGCGAACTACACCTTCACCAACGTGACGGTGGATCACACCATTGCGGCGTCGTTCCAGAAGGTGTGGACCGTGTCGGTGTCGGCCGACCCGGCGGCGGGCGGCAGCATCACCGGCGGCGGCGTCTATAATGCCGGCGCGACGGCCATCCTGGACCCGACGGCGAATGCCGGCTTCGGCTTCACCGGCTGGAGCGGCGACGCGTCCGGCACGGACGACCCGCTCTCCCTGCTGGTGGACGGCGACAAGTCGGTGACGGCGAACTTCGCGGACATCGAGAACCCCGTGGCGGTCTGCCAGGACATCGCGGTGAACCTGGCGAGCCCGACCATCCTGGCGGCGGCCATTGACGGCGGCAGCACGGACAACTCCGGCGGCATCGCCTTGATGACCATTGACGGCGCGGCGGACAAGACCTTCACCTGCGCGGACCTCGCGGCGAGCCCGGTGACGGTGACCCTGGTGGTCTTCGACACGGCCGGCAACAGCGACACCTGCACGGCAAGCGTGACGGTGACGGACGCGGATCCGGACGCGGGCGCCACGGCGCTGCTGTCTGTGACCCCCGACACCGGCGTGTCGGACAGCGACTTCATCACCAACGCGGACGACATCGTGCTTCAGGGCACGGTCGGCTCGGCCCTCCCGGGCACGAAGTTGAACGTGGAGGTGAGTACTGCCTCCGGCGGCCCGTACGGTCCCCTCGCCAGCGGCCTGCCCACGTTGGGCGGCGACTTCGCGGTGCCGGTCAACGGTGTGGCCGCGGCGACCTACTACCTGGTGTTCCAGACCGAGACCGCCTGCGGCACGCAGGGCGCCTGGTCGTCCGAGTACACGGTGATCGTGGACCGGACCGCGCCGACGGCGGCCTGCCCGGCCCCGGTCGAGGTGGCCGCGGACACGGCCTGCCTGGGCGTGATTCCGGACCTGACGGGCGATGTAACCGCCACGGACAACGTGGCCGGCACCCTCGCCGTGACCCAGGACCCGGTCGCGGGCACCCCGGTCGGCCTGGGTGACACCACGGTGACCATGACGGTGACCGATGTGGCGGGCAACACGAACACCTGCGCCGCGACCGTGACGGTCGTGGACGCGCCCCCGGCGGCCCCGGCGCTGGTCCAGATGCTTCCGGACACGGGCGTGGCCGGCGACTTCATCACCAGCGCCTCGGACTTCCAGTTCCAGGGCACGGTCGGATCGGCCGAGCCCGGCACGCTGCTGAACATCCGCGTTCATGGGCTTTCGGGCCTGCTGCCGGACACCTTCATGGCCCAGTGGGAGAACATCCCGACGGCGGGCGGCCTCTTCGCCGTGCCGCTGACGGACATTGACCCGGCCACGTACTACCTGGTCTTCCAGACCGTGAACAACTGCGGCACCCCGAGCGCGTGGTCCTCAGAGCGCATCGTGATCGTGGACCAGACGCCGCCGACGATCACGGCCTGCGCGGCGGACCGCGAAGTCGCCGCCGACGGCACCTGCCAGGGCGCGATTCCGGACCTGACGGGCGACGTGGTTGCGGCGGACAACGTGCCCGGCACGCTGGGCGTGACGCAGAGCCCGCCTGCGGGCACGGTCGTTGCGATGGGTGACCACACGGTGACGCTCACCGTGACCGACCTGGCCGGCAACACAAACACCTGCGACACCATCGTGACGGTCGCCGACCTGACCGGCCCGACCTTCTCGGTCTGCGCGCCCGACCGCGCGCTGACCCCCGGCCCCGGCTGCACGGGCACGGTGCCCGACATGCTGTCCGAGGTGACCGCGATTGATGACCCGTGCGGCGGCACGGTGGTCGGCATCGTCCAGGATCCGATCGCGGGCACGTCCTTCACCGGTGCGGTCACGGTGGTCTTCACGGCCACGGACAACTCCGGCAACACGGGCACCTGCGAGACCCTCGTGAGCTTGGTGGACACCGAGGCCCCGGTCGCGGCCTGCCAGGACTTCACCGTGGACGCGGCCGACGGCATCGTGACGGGTGCCGACATTGACGGCGGCAGCACGGACAACTGCGTGGTGTTCGACCGTCTGATTGACGGCGCGGCATCGGTGACCTACACCTGCGCCGACCTGGGCGACCACACGGTCACCCTGACGGTGCTGGACGCCAACGGCAACAGCGACACCTGCTCCGCCACCGTCACGGTGGTGGACGGGACCGCCCCGGAGATCACGCTCACCGGCGACGCGGCGGTGGTGCTGGACAACGGCGAAACGTACACCGAGCTGAGTGCCACGGCGCTTGACGGGTGCGACGGCGACCTGACCGGTGCCCTGGTCATCGGCGGCGACACGGTCAATGACCGCGCCCCCGGCGTCTACACGGTGACCTACACCGTGTCCGACGCCGCGGGCAACGAGGCGGTCGCCACCCGCACCGTCACCGTCCAGCGCGTGGCCTGCGCCCTCGTGGTCAACGCCGTCGCGACGGACATTGACGCCTCCCCGGGCGACACGGTTGTTCTGGAAGTCACCCTCGGCGCCGCCAACTGCGCCATTGGCGACATCCACTACGACTGGAAGAAGGACGACGGCAGCAAGGCCCTCGTCTCCCTGCCCAGTGCGGCCGATGACCCGGTCCTGACCCTCACGGACGTGACCCCGGCCGACTCCGGCGTCTACGTGTGCGAGGTCTCCGACGACATGTACGCCGTGCAGTCGCCCGAGATCAACGTCACCGTGGCGTCAGGCGTGCCGGCCGCGGGCGGCCTGGGCCTGGCCCTGGCGGCTGTGGCCGCGGCCCTGACCGGCGTCGGCGCCCTGCGCCGCCGCAAGTAGCCCCTCTCCGACCGTTTCGGCGGCCGCCGGGATCCCCCGGCGGCCGCCTTCTTTTTGCCGCTTCCCCCCGCCCTGGCGTCTTCGCGTTCGCACCGGGGCGCGGCAAGCGGCGCCCCTACGGGCGAGAATCCGGGGCTTTCGCAGAAGCACGGCGCACGGAGCCGTAGGGGCGCCGCTTGCCGCGCCCTCTTCCTCCACGGCATGACCGTCTTACCCCTTTGGGGAGTCCCGCTCCGGTTGCGGGAAGGGGCCCGCAACAGGTACACTATCCGCATTGTTTTCGGGGCTTCATTCTCTGTTTTGAGGGCTGACGCATGGACACCGCCGAAAGGCTCGGGAAAATACCGCCGTACCTCTTCATGACCCTGCGCAACAGGATCGCCGAGGCGCGCGCGCGCGGCGTGGACGTCATCAGTCTCGCCATCGGCGACCCCGTCGAGCCGACGCCCGACCCGGTCATTGAGGCCCTGTACACGGCGGCGAAGGACCCCGAGAACCACCGCTACCCCACGGACGAGGAGTGGGGCATGCGTGCCTTCCGCGAGGCCGTCGCCCGCTGGTACGCCCGCCGCTACGACGCCGCCCTGGACCCCGCCCGCGAGATCGTCGCCCTCATCGGCTCGAAGGAGGGCTGCCACCACTTCGCCCTCGGCATGGTCAACCCCGGCGAAACCGTCCTTGTCACCGACCCCGGCTACCCCGGCTACAAGCCCAGCATCTGGTTCGCCGGCGGCGAGCCGGTCCCCGTCGCCATGCGCCCCGAGGACGGGTTCCTCCCCCGGCTGGCGGACATCCCGTCGGACGTGGCCCGGAAAGCCCGTGCCTTTTACCTCAACTATCCGAACAACCCCACGGGCGCCGTGGCCACGCGCGCGTTCCTCGCGGAGCTGGTGGAGTTCGCCAAGACCTACGACATCGCCGTCTGCTACGACAACCCGTACAGCGAGATGGTTTTCGGCGTGGAGCGCCTGAGCTTCCTGAACGCCCCCGGCGCGAAGGACGTGGGCGTCGAGCTGAACTCCCTGTCGAAGCCCTTCAACATGACCGGCTGGCGCATCGGCATGGCCTGCGGCAACCCGGACATCGTGAAGGCCATCGCCACGGTGAAGGCCAACACGGACAGCGGCGTTTTCAACGCCGTCCAGTACGCGGGCATCGAGGCGCTGGACAACGGCGACGCCTGCACCGCCCGGATGCTGGAAATCTACGGCGCGCGGCGCGACAAGGTGCTGGCCGCCCTCCGCGGCCTGGGCTGGACCTACGACCCGCCCAGGGGCACCTTCTACCTGTGGGTGCCCGTGCCCGCCGGCCACACATCCGCCTCCTTCTGCGACCACATGCTGGAGACCTGCGCCGTCGTGCTGGCGCCGGGCGCCGCCTACGGTGTGAACGGCGAGGGCTTTGTCCGCTTCTCCCTCACCGTCGCCGACGACCGCCTCGACGAGGCCCTCGCGCGGATGCGGAAAAACCTCACCGGTCTGAAGTTCGACTGAGCCCAAGGACACCATGGCCCAACTCGACATCGTCATCCCCAAAGAGCAGATCGTGATCCTGCCCCCCGGCCTGGACAAGAGCGCCGCCCTTGACCGGCTCGTGGACGCCATGGCCGGAAACCCGGTCATCACGGACGGCGCGGCCTTCCGCAGGGCCGTCTTCGAGCGCGAAGCCGTCATGAGCACCGGCATCGGCAACGGCGTCGCCGTGCCCCATGTCCGCATCGCCGAGGTGACCGTGCCCACCCTCGGGCTGGCCGTCTCCGCGGAGGGCGTGGACTTCCAGGCCCTCGACAACCGGCCCGCCCACATCCTGGTCCTCTTCGCCACCCCCGTCGGCTCCGAGAAGACCTACCTCGCCATGCTCGCCAAGGTCATGCTCGTCCTGCGCAACCGCAACCTCTACGCCTCGCTCCTCTCCTGCCACACCCCCGAAGAGGTCCACGCCGTCCTCAACCGCTGACGGCGGGTTGCGTCCCCGCCGGAAACGTAGACGCGCCATCTTGGCGCGTTCTTGTGATTTTCGTTGGCCCAAAGAACGCGCCTGGAAGGCGCGTCTACATTGCGGGCGTTCTCGCCGACTTACTTCATCAGCAGCGCCGCGAAGCCATCTCGTGCCCGCCGTAGCCCTGCCTGCACGAGATTGCTTCACGCGCTCCGCGCGTTCGCAATGACGGGGGGGGCGCCTCGCCGCTGGGAGGCCCACGCCAGGCACGTCACTGCGAGGAGACCGCCGCCTGACCTGTCGCTGCGAGGAGGCCCACGTCAGGCACGTCACTGCGAGGAGGCCCACGCCAGGCACGTCACTGCGAGGAGGCCCACGTCAGGCACGTCATTGCGAGCCCCTGACCGCCGTGAGGCGGGAATTCGCATAAGAAAGTTGGCTCCCTGCATGATGATGTCGCGGGTCCCACAGAGTGGCCGGAGCTCGAATGGTGTCAGCGTACCCGTTCGC
>JAAYBR010000148.1 GCA_012730045.1 Candidatus Hydrogenedentota bacterium
CCCGCGCCTGCGGCGGATGCTGCCGCGCCTGCGGCGGAGACCCCCGCGCCTGCGGCGGAGGAGGCCCCCGCCCCCGCACAGTGAGTGACCGTCTCTTCGGAATGAATAGGTCCCGCGCGCCGTTCCCTTGGCCAGGGAAACCGGGGGGCAAGAATCGCTGAAACAGGAGAGATGTGTTGGAAAAGGTGATCATCATCGGATCGGGGCCGGCCGGGTGCACCGCCGCCCTCTACTGCGCGCGCGCCGACATGAGCCCCCTCTGCCTGGAGGGCGAGCCCAGCCAGGAAATCCTCCCCGGCGGACAGCTCATGACCACCACGGAGGTCGAGAATTTTCCCGGCTATCCCGAGGGGATCAGCGGCCCCGCCATGATGGAGGACTTCAAGAAGCAGGCCCAGCGCTTCGGCGCGCGGTTTGAGTACAAGACCGTCACCCGCGTGGACTTTTCCGGCCCGCCCCACCGGGTCTGGTCCGGCGACGAGTGCTTTGAGACCGGGGCCGTGATCATCTCCACCGGCGCCAGCGCGCGCTACCTGGGGCTGGAGTCCGAGAAGACCTTTCTGAACCGCGGCGTGTCCGCCTGCGCCACCTGCGACGGCGCGCTGCCCCGCTTCCGCGGCAAGCCGGTGGTCGTGCTGGGCGGCGGCGACACGGCCATGGAGGAGGCCCTCTTTCTCGCCCGGTTCGCCGGGGAGGTCCATGTCGTCCACCGCCGCGACAAGTTCCGCGCCAGCAAGATCATGGGCGACCGCGTCGTCAACCACCCCAAGATCACGGTGCACTGGAACTCCGTGGTGGAGGAGATTCTGGGCAGCGACGCGGACGGCGTCACCGGCGTCCGCCTGAAGGACGTTGTCACAGGGGCGGTCTGCGAGGTCGCCTGTGCGGGCTATTTCGCCGCCATCGGCCACAAGCCCAATTCGGACCTCTTCACCGGCCTGCTGGACATGGACGAGACCGGCTATCTGGTCACGAAGCCCGACAGCGGCCAGACGAACATCGAGGGCGTATTCGCCTGCGGCGACGTCCGCGACAGGGTGTACCGTCAGGCGATCACCGCGGCGGGGAGCGGCTGCATGGCCGCCCTGGACGCCGTGCGCTGGATAGAGTCCCGGGAGGGCTGACCCCCCCGGACACCGGCGGCCCTTGCCGGGGAAGGAGCGGAGGCATGGCGCTGTTCACATCGGAGTTGACGCCGCGCGAGATGGTCCCCCTGTGCCGGCAGCTGGCCACCTCCTACCGCGCGGGCATCCCCCTGCTCAGGGGCTTCGAGATCACCGCGCGCGGCATCGGGTCCCGAAAGATACGGGACATGCTCGACCGCATGCAGGCCGCCATCCGAAACGGGTCCACGCTGCACCAGGCGGCGCGCGCCGAGGCCGGGCTCCTGCCCGAGTTCGCCATCGAGATACTGGGCGCCGGGGAGGTGGGCGGGCGGCTGGACGTCATGCTCCAGGACCTGGCCGAGTACTACGAGGACCTCAGCAACATCCAACGCACGGTTTACGCCTCCATGGTCTATCCGGGGCTCCAGCTCACCGCCGCCTGGTTCCTCGGAACCTTCGCCCTCGGCCTCTCGGGCCGCTTCGGCAACATGGTGCAGGGCGGCTTCAATCTTGGAACCTATTTCCGGGAGTACGCGCTGTTTCAGGGCCGGTCCATGGCGGTCGTCGCCCTCGCCTTTGTCATCGCCGTTCTTCTCGCGCGCGCCGGCCTCTTCGGGTACATCAGCGGCTTTTTCAAGACCTTCATCTGGCCCCTGCGCCCCATCAGCCGCCGCTTCGGGCTGGCCCGGTTCTTCCGGGGCATGTCGCTCCTCATCGGCGCCGGCCTCAACCTGCGGGACTGCATTCAGCGCTCCGCCGCCCTCACGCTCAACCCCTACATGACCCGCGACCTGCTCAAGGCCATCCCGGTCGTCATGTCCGGCGGCACGCTGGTGGAGGCGTTTTCGCAGTGCACCACCCTCAGCACCGTGGCCCGGGAGATGATCGCCATCGGCGAGCATTCCGGCGACCTCGAGGGCAGCCTGCGAAAAGTGGCCGACTGGCACCTGGAGGAGGCCCGCGCCGCCGTGCGCGTCGGGATCACGGTCATGGGCATTCTCGTGCTCTTGTTTGTCGGGGGCGTGGTCGGGTATGTTGTCATCTCGTTCTATTCGGGTTATTTCAGCATGCTGGACTCGTTCTAGCGGCGGACGGAGGACGCCCCCATGGAAATCGGCGATCTCGAAAAACCGGTGGAGGACTGCAGGGACCGGACTAAGCTGGTCTGGGCCGGCGTGCTCGTTGTTCTCATCGTCATGATCGGCGCCATGTGGTTCATGCAAAAACCCCAAGCGCAGGTGTCCTCGGTGCGCGCCCGCCACATCCTCATCACCTACAGCAGCGCCGACGCCGCCGACCGGATGCGCGCACTGGAGCGCGTCACCGACATCCGGGAACGCCTTCTCAAGGGCGAGAGCTTCGACAAACTGGCCCGGGAGTATTCCGAAGACCCCGCCTCCTCCCGCAGGGGGGGCGATCTGGGCTGGGCGCCCAAGAACTCCTATGCCACGGCCTTTGAGGAGTACTGCTGGACCGCGCCGGTGGGCGAACTGAGCGACATCGTGCAGACGGAGTACGGATTTCACCTGATCAAGGTGGATGACCGCCGGCGCACCGCGGCAGAGGAGTACGAGGCGGAACTGGACCGCAAGGCCTGGGAACTGGAGAAGGAAAAGGAGGGGGGCGCGGCGCCGCCGCCCGCTGCGGGCGGGGCTCAGTAGGGCGGCGTGTCGAAGCGGAAGTCGAACTCCGCCAGCGCGCGGAACATCCACGCCGCGCCCCAGCGCGGGTAGACGATCTTTGAGCGGAACCCCGGATATTTCCGGTGCCACGGCCCGCCGTCCAGCGGATTCCTGAGATTTGCCCACGTCCACCGCATCGCCATCGCCGCGGGAAGCTGCGCGTCCGCATAGCGTTCGGACAGTACGGCCGGGCACAGCACCGCCTCGGCGCAGGCGTGGATGTCCACGGGATACCGGCCTGTGGCGCCCACCGGCATTCCCGTGGGAAGCAGCAGCCGGTCCCGGTAATAAACCCATCCCCGGTCCAGCGCGGAGCCCGTGTCCACACTGGGGCGCAGGGAGTTCAGCGCGTGCAGGGACCTCAGCACAAACCCCGTGTGGTGGTGGTCCACCATGGAGAGCAGTCCCGGCTCGTGCGGGTCGCCCTCCCGCCACGCCCCGTAGGGAAAGGCCCAGTCCTCCCGCTGGGCGGCCAGCGTGAAGGCCAGCGCGGGCCGCGCCTCCTCAAACCACGCCTCCGGCGCGCCCGCCGTGACCGCCCGTGCCAGATGCTCCACCGCCAGCAGGTTGGCGTTGTGGACCCGCCGCCGGTCCTGCGGCGTGTACCCGAAGCAAAACCGCCCGTCCGGATCCTCCATCCGCGGCAGGTCGTTCCGGACAAACTCGGCGATGGAGAGCACCGCGTCGCGGTGGGTTTGGCGGCCGGTGATTTCCCACGCCAGGTGGAAGGCCTGTCCCGCGAGGGCGGCCACCACCAGCACCGGCGTGCCCGCCGGGGTGTTCATGCCCGCCGCCGTCACATCAAAAGGATAGCCCCAGCACATCCCATGGAAGCCCGGTTCGGCGCGCTGCGTCAGCCATTCCAGATGCCGCTCCGCCTCCTCCAGCCATTCTTTCCTGATGTGGCGCTGGTAAATGCGCAGTTTCCCCAGGGCCAGCAGGGCGTGGGTCTTCGGGTTCTCTGTGGGGGGGATGCCCAGGCATTTCCGCAGGAAGAGCGGAAACATGTCCCCGAGGACCGTGGACGCCCTGCGCGGCCACTTCCGCGCCTGAAGACGGCGGAAGAGGGGGTGTGCCTTGAGGTCAAAGGGGTCGTAGCCTGCGGTGCCGTTCGCCTCAAACCACCGGTACAGCTCTTCCAGCCATTCCTGCGCGAGGCCCGCGGCCCAGGAGTTGGAGGGGGGAAGCAGTCTCATCGGCCCGTGTCCTCCGCCGCCGACCGGAGCACCTCCAGGAAACGCGGGTAGTGCGTCTCAAAGGAGTAGGCCTCCCGCACCCGCGCGCGCCCCGCGCGGCCCATGCGCTCCCGGAGCGCCGGGTCCGCCGCGAGCGCGCGAATGCGGTCCTTCCACTGTTCCGGCGTGTCCGCGAGGAACCCGGAGACCCCGTCCTCCACGACCTCCGTGTTCATGCCGACCGGCGACAGGATGACCGGGGTGCCCGCGCCCATGTACTGGAGGGCCTTGAAGGCGCACTTGCCCCGCGCGCGCGGCGTGTCCTCCAGCGGCATCAGGCCGATGTCCGGGTCCTGCAGCGCCGCCAGCTCCCCCGCCGCCGTCCAGGGGCGGTTGACCACCTTCACGCCCGGCAACTCCAGTTCTCCGTCGCTCACCACCAGCAACTCCAGCGGAAACTCCCTGGAAAGCTCCGCGAGCACCCCCCCCAGGGCCCGCAAATACCCCAGATTGTCCCGGATGCCGGTCCATCCCAGCACGACCGGATTGCCCGCGCCGCGCATCGGATAGGTCTTCTGCGTATAGCGCGCGGAGTCCACGCAGGTGGGGATCACCGTCACGGCGCGCGCGCCGTGGTCCCGGAGATGGGCTTCAATGACCCGGTTGCCCGCGACGGCATGGCGCGCAAGCCCCGCCATCTTGCGCGGCCAGGCGTAGTCAATCAGGCCTACGAAAGGGCTGTGCACATACGCCGGCCGTTCCCAGAGCGCGTCGTCCATGTCAAAAACGACACGCGGGTTCAGCAGGCGGACAATCCGCTCCAGCACCGGTGGCCCGTACAGGAAGAGGGGGCCCTTGAGAAACACCACGTCCGCCCCGGGCACATGCCGCAACTGGGCCACCCGGCGCAGCAACACCAGGAGAAGGTATAACAGCTTGGAAACACGCGGTTTGCCGCGATAAAGACGCCGCCACCAGCCGACCGGCGCGGTGGGGCAGAAGCGCACCGTGTGGCCGTCAACCGCCAACCGCTCGGCATACCACAGGGCGCGGTGCCGCACCCCGGCGTACTGCTCGGTTTCATTGGCGAAAAGAACCACCCGCATGGGAAACCCCGTTTTCCAGACACCGTCACCTTCCGGCATGGACCCCATTGATTCCAGAGGCGTTACATGATACCCTATATTGTCAACATTTTATCGGGCGCGCGCCCGAGAGGCGGCCATGTACGAAGCATTCTATGGGTTGCGTGAGAAGCCGTTCAATCTCACCCCCGACCCGAAATACCTCTACTTGAGCGACAAGCACAAGGAGGCGTTTGCGCATCTGCTGTTCGGCATCAAGAACCGCAGCGGTTTCGTCATGCTTACCGGCGAGATAGGCACCGGCAAAACCACCATCTGCCGCAACCTGCTCAACCAGCTGGACTCGGACACCGAGGTCGCCTTCATCTTCAACCCCTTCCTCAGCCCCGTCGAGCTGCTCCGCAAGATTAACACGGAGTTCGGCATTGACTCGCGGGCGGACAACCTGCTCGGGCTCACCGAGGAGCTGAACATCCACCTGCTCAACGCGGGGGCGCGCGGCAAGAACTGCGTGCTGGTCATTGACGAGGCGCAGAACCTCGACCCCGTCGTGCTGGAGCAGATACGCCTCCTGTCAAACCTGGAGACGGAGACCAACAAGCTCCTGCAGATCGTGCTGATCGGCCAGCCGGAGCTGGGCGAGAAACTCGCCCTCCACGAGCTGCGCCAGCTCAACCAGCGCATCACGGCGCGCTACCACCTCAAGCCGCTCGACGCGAGGGAAACCCTCCAGTACATCGCCTACCGCCTGCACGTGGCGGGCGGCCGCAAGGGGGGCGTGTCCTTCGCCAAGAACGCGATCGCCGCCGTCTTCAAGTTCTCCAAGGGCACGCCCCGCGTCATCAACGCCGTGTGCGACCGCGCCCTCCTCATCGGATACACCCGCGAGGAGCGGACCATCACGGCGGCCCTCGTGCGCCAGGCGGTCCGCGAGGTCCGGGGCGAAAAGGTTTCCGTCAGGCGCCCCCGCGACTGGTTTCAGCTGCGGCGGATGCTCCCGAGCTCGTCGTTTGTCCTCGCCGTGCTGGTCGTCTTCCTCATCGTCCGGCATCTGACCGCGCCCATCGAGCAGGCCACCCGGGAACTGGGCGCCTTCAACCGGGTGCTCAGCGGGGAGGCCCCCGCCGCCCCGGACCCGGCCTCCACCGCCAACGCCGCCGCGCCGGGCGCCGCCACGACGCCGGTGGACCAGTCGCTCATGGCGCGCAACGTGATAGACCGGCTCGCCGGGGTGGCGCGCGGCAGCCGGCCGGGGGAGGACCCCGCCCAGGCGCTGGCCCAGATCACCGCCGTCCCCGCCGCGCAGTCCAGGGATTACGGCCTGGCCGCCGTGCTGGAAAAATGGGGGCTTCCCGCCCCGTCCGCGCCCCCCGCATCGGATGACATCGCGGCGGTTGCGGGAGTTCTCGCCGCTGCGGGCCTCGCCTCCGAGGCGCTCCATCCGGTGACGGAGCAGCTGCTGGCCATCAACATGCCCGGTCTCGTGCGCCTCAAGGTGGACGGCCAGCTCCGCTGGGCCGGCCTGGTCGGGGCGGGCGAGGACGCCCTCGTGCTTGCCATTGCCCCCGGCGCGCATGTCTCCCTTTCCCGGTTCGCCTTCCGCGAGGTCTACGCAAACGAGGCGCTCCTCCCCTGGCGCGATCCCGCGCCGGACCAGACCGTCCTGCAGCCCGGCGCGCGCGGGCGCCACGTTGCCAGTCTGAAGGACATGCTGCGGTCCCTGCGGCTGATCTCCGACGCCAACACCAGCGACGTGTATGACAGCGACACCGCCTCCGCCGTGGCCGGCGTGCAGGCCGAGTCCGGCCTGAAAATGGACGGCAAGGCCGGAAAACAGGTGCGCATGGTGCTCATGGCCTGGACCGCCGCCAACGGCGCGCCGGGCCTCCGGCAGCGCACCGTCACCGCCGGGGCCGCCGCCGCAGAATCCCCGGAGCCTCCGGCACCCGTCTCGGCAACGGTCTCCAAACGGACCGACGCCCCCGCAAGAGCGGCGACAGAGTTTCCGATCATCACCCCGTCCCCCGTGCCGCCCGCCCCGGAAGCGGCCGCCGCGCCACAGGCACCCGCCGCGCAGGAGACGCCCACGCCCGAAACAGCGGTGCCGCCGGATACCCCCGCGCCCGCCCCGGAACCGGCCCCCGCAGAGACGCCGCCCCCCGCTGCCGCGGCGGACCAGGATGACCGCCGGGCCGGCGGGGAGACGCTGGTGGAGGTGAAGGAGCTTCCCAGCCCCTTCCAAGAGGCGCTGCCCCCCGCGCCCCTGAACGCCACGGAGAAGACGCAGACCGAGCCGGTTGCCGGAAGTCTCATCCTCGTCCCCAGAAGGCACGCGCCCGCATGAGCGCGCAGAGGGTGCCCGCCCTGGAAGGGGATGACCGATGAGTTCCATTCTGGACGCCCTGAACAAGATGGAGGAGGACCGCGCCCGCGCCGAGGCGATGGGGGCCGACGACGCCCTGCCCCTGGAGCCGGAGGAGGCCGCCAGAGAACTGCTTGCGGGCGGAACCCGTCGGCGCGGCGGTGGTGGTGGAGAGTCTTCTTCCCTCAAGCCCTTTCTGATGGTGGTCGGCGGCGGCATGGCCTTTCTCCTGACCGTCACCCTCTGCGCGATCGTTGCGGTGGCCGCCGTGCGCCGTCTGAGCGCGCCTCCGGTCCCCCCCGTCCAGACCACCTACGCCGTTCCGGTCCCGGCCGCCCCGGCGCCAGCGGCGGAGCCGGCCCCTGCGGTATCGGCCGGTCCGGCGCCCGTCCAACAGCCCCCCGCGCCGCAGCCCGCAGCGGAGCCAACGCAGCAGCCCGTTGCGGCCCCGGTTGTGGAACCGGTCCCTCCGCCCTCTGCGGCGGCCCCTGCGCCGAAGGTGACGGAGCCCTCCGCGCCCGTGCCTGCCGCGCCGGAACCGCAGGCCCCTCCGCCCGCGCCGAAGACGCCGGAACCGGAGCCGGTGCGTGCGGCGGCGGCCCCACCGGCCCCACCGGAACCGCAGGCGGCGCCGGAGAGCATTCCCCTGCCCACGGTCTTTCCCGCCGCGCCGGCGGCGGTCCCCGCGCCCGTGCTGGAGACAGTGCAGCCGCCGAAGACCCGGGGCGGAGCCCTTTCCGAAGCGGAAATGAACGCCCTGCCGCGTCTCGGGGAGCGCGAGCGCAGCCGCCACGGCCTGACGGAACTCCGCCTCAATGTCCTGCGCGTGGCGACACCCACGCAGCCAGAGCCGTCCGCCATCATCAATCTGAAGAAAGTGTACGTCGGCGAGCTGATCCCCGACACGCGCGCCCGCCTCATCGGGGTGCAGTCGCGGTCCATCGCCATTGAAATCGAGGGCACCGGGGAACGTTACCGGGTCATGTGACGCGCAGCCCGCAGGCGCGCAGGGAGACCATGCTGATGAAGAACGCGATTCTGGCCATGACAATGCTGGTGCTGGCCGCAGGATGCGGCGGTCCGTCATCCGCCCCCGCCACCCAGGAGGGCGGCGCGGAGACACTGGACATCGCCGTCATTCCCAAGGGGCTGACCCACCAGTTCTGGGTCACCGTGCGCGCCGGCGCCGAGGCCGCCGCGGCGGAGATGGGCGCAAAGGTGATCTGGCAGGGCCCCACCAAGGAGACCGAGATTGACCGCCAGATCAACATCATGCAGGACATGATCAACCGCGGGGTGGACGGCATCGTCATGGCCGCCTGCGATGAGAACGCACTGGCCACCGTCGTCGGCCAGGCCGGCGCCGCCGGGATTCCCGTGGTCACCTTTGACTCCGGCGTGAAATCGGAGGTGCCGAAGTCTTTTGTCGCCACGGACAATGTCGCCGGGGCAAAGCTCGCCGCCGACACGCTCTCCGAGCTGATGGGCGGGACGGGCGAGGTGGGCCTGATTCCCTTCGTGCCGGGCGCGGCCACGTCCGAACTGCGCGAGAAGGGCTTCAGGGAGGGCCTGCTGGCGCACCCCGGCCTCACCCTCGCCGCCACGAACTACTGCCAGAGCGACATCGCCATCGGCATGAACGTCACCACCGACATGATCACCGCCTTCCCCAATTTGGGCGGCATCTTCGCGGCCAACGAGCCCGCAGCCATCGGAGCGGCCCAGGCCCTGCGGGGTCTCGGGAAGGCGGGCGCCGTGAAACTGGTCTCCTTTGACGCGTCGGCCGAACAGATCGCCGCCCTCAAGGAGGGCGTCATTCAGGCGCTGGTGGTCCAGAATCCCTTCAAGATGGGCTACGAGGGGGTCAAGGCCGTCATCTCCGCCGTCAAAGGTCAGGAGGTGCCCAAGGTCATTGACACCGGTGTGACCATCGTCACGAAGGACAATGTGGACACGCCGGTGGTCCAGGCGCTTCTCAGCGGGAAAGCCCCGGATGCAAAATGACCCGCCCCGCCCCTGTCCGCCGCTGGTGGACGCCCACTGCCACCTGTTGGCGGAGGAGTTCGGGGCCGGCCCCGGTCCGGTGCTGGAGGAGGGCAGGGGGGCGGGCATCGTCCGCTTTGTGACAGCCGCCGTGCTGCCGGAGGAATGGGAGCCGTCCCTGGCCCTTTCCCGAGCGCATCCGGACGTCTCCTGCGTGCTGGGGGTGCATCCCTGGTATTGCGGCCGGACCTCCCCCGAATGCCTGAAAGACCTTCCCGCCGCCCTGGAGCGCGGGGCTGCGGGGGTGGGCGAAATCGGGCTGGACACGGTCACCGACCGGACGCCTTTTGACCTGCAACTCGTTTTTTTCCGCCGACAACTGGCCATCGCCCGGGAGATGAACCTTCCTGTGGTGCTCCATTGCCGGAAGGCCTTCAATGAGACCTTGGCGGTGCTGAAGCGGGAGGGGGCCCCCGCACGGGGCGGGCTGGTCCACAGCTTCGCCGGGAGCGCCGAGGTGGCCGAGGCCTTCATGGAACACGGCTTCGTGTTCTCCCTGGGCGGCATCCTCACCTACCGGAACAGTCTCCGGCGCGCTCAGGCGCTTCGCCGCATGTATCCGGATGCGATGCTGTTGGAAACCGACGCCCCCGACATTCCCCCCGTGGAGCGGCATGGCATGGGGCCCAACACTCCGGCCAACATCCTGTACAACCTGCGTGCGGCCTCGGAGATACTGGAAACCCCAGAGGATGAAATCGCACGAATAACGACGCATAACGCCAAAAAACTGCTTGGATTCCACGATGAACCCGCGCTTTGAACGCACTGCCCGGCTTGTGGGCGAGGACGGGCTGGCCCGCTTGGCGGCGGCCAGTGTGATGGTTGTCGGTTTGGGTGGTGTTGGTTCTTATGCGTTTGAGGCGGTCGCCCGCGCGGGCGTGGGGCACCTCATCCTTGTGGACAATGACCGGGTGGACGTCACCAACCTCAACCGCCAGCTTTTGGCGCTGGACTCGACCGTGGGCAGGCCCAAGGCCGAAGTGGCCCTGGAGCGGCTGGGCGACATCAACCCGGAGGCCCGGGCGGAGGCCCGGGTGCTGTTCGTGGACGAGGCGAATGTGGCGGGCCTGCTGGAGGGCTTTGAGGGGTGGGTGATTGACGCGATAGACGCCGTGCCGTCCAAGGTGGCCCTGCTGCGGCAGGCGGTGCTGCGGGGGATTCCCGTGGTCTCCTGCATGGGCGCGGCGGGCAAACTTCGCACCGACCGCATTCAGACGGCGGACATTTCGGCGACCCGCGTGTGCCCGCTGGCGCGGGCGGTCCGCCAGGGGCTTCGGGCCTGCGGCATTCACCGCGGCGTGCGCTGCGTCTTCTCGGACGAGACGCCCGCCGGACCGGAAGGGCAGACCAGGGGCCCGCGCATGGGCACACTGGCCCCCGTCACGGCGGCTTTTGGACTCGCCGCCGCCGGGGAGGTTCTCCGGGGAATCCTCGCGGCGGACTGACCGGTTCCGGTCAGGCGTCCGCCTCCGCAAAGGCAAACCCGGTGAGGAGCACGCTCTCCTCCTGCTCCGCCCGCGCCAGGTCAATCCTGCCGATCTTCAGCATGGCGGCGATGTCGTCCTTCACGCTGTCCAGCAGCGGGAACGCGGCGGGGGCGCACGAGAAGGCCGCAAACGCCATGGGGGCGGCCATGCTCTTGCTGGCGTCGGTCTTCACCTTGCGGACCAGGTCCAGGGTCTCCACCGTGAGCGCCCACAGGCCGGGCGCGTCCGGCGGGGCCGCGGCGGCCAGCTCGCCGGTGGACGGCCAGGGGCTTCTGTGGACGGACGCGTGCATGTCTGCGTCGCCGGCATAGGCCCACTGCCACACCTCCTCGGTGATGAAGGGGATGAAGGGGGCGAAGAGGCGGACCAGGGCGCGGTGGACGGCGCGCAGCGTGGCGCAGGCCGACAGGCGGCCGGGCGTCAGCTCCGTCTCATAGGTGCGGCCTTTGGCCAGCTCCAGATAGTTGTCGCAGAAGGTGCGCCAGAAGAAGTCCTCCGTCAGGCTGAGGGCCTGGGCGTAGTCGAACTCCTGGAAGGCCTGGGTGGCGCGCTCGACCAGGGGGCGCAGCTCGGCGATGACGGCGCGGTCCGCCGCCTCGGTGATCTTGTCCGCGCCCAGTTCGGCCGCCGGGAAGTCCTCCGGGAAGCGGCCCAGCACGAACTTGCTCGCGTTGAAGAGCTTGGTGCAGAGCTTGCGGCCCACCTTGAACACCTGCTCGTCGTAGGCCGTGTCCACGCCCAGCCGCGCCCTCGCGGCCCAGTAGCGCACGCTGTCGGCGCCGTACTGGTCAATGAGCGGCTCGGGGGTGATGACGTTGCCCCGGCTCTTGGACATCTTCTTGCGGTCGGGGTCGAGGATCCAGCCGCTGATGACCACGTTGCGCCAGGGAATCTCGCGCTCGTGCATCCAGGCTTTCACGATGGTGTAGAAGGCCCAGGTGCGGATGATCTCATGGCTCTGCGGCCGGATGTCCATGGGGAAAAGCCGCTGGTGGCGGTCCGGCTGGTCCACCCAGTGGCTGGCAATCTGCGGCGTGAGCGAGCTGGTGGCCCAGGTGTCCAGGACATCCGGGTCGCCGAAGAAGCCGCCTGGCTGGTTCCGCTGGTCCTCCGTGTAGCCGGGGGGCGGCGTGTCCAGCGGGTCCACCGGCAGGTCCTCCAGACGCGGGAGGATCGGCTGGTCATAGCGGCGCCCGCCGTCTTCGTCCATCTTGTACCAGACGGGGATGGGCACGCCGAAGAAGCGCTGGCGGCTGAGGCACCAGTCGAGGCCGAGACCCTCCACCCAGTGCTCATAGCGCTTCTGCATGTACTCCGGGTGCCACTGGATCTTGCGGCCCTGCGCCAGCAGCTCCTCCTTCTTGTCCATGATGCGGATGTACCACTGACGCGCGGGGATCAGCTCCAGCGGCCGGTCGCCCTTCTCGAAGAACTTGACCGGGTGCGTGATCTCCTTTCGCGGGCGGTCAATCACGCCCTCCGCCGCCTCGGCGATCTCCACGATGGCCGCCTGCGCCTTTTTGGCGGGCAGCCCCTCCAGCCGCGCGTACACCCCGTTTGCCGCGTCCGGATTCAGGCTCTTGAAACCCGTGGATCCGTCGGCGGAGAAGGTGACCGGGGCGAGGCGGCCGTCGCCGCGCAGGATCTGGCGCAGGGGCAGGCCGTTGTCGCGCCACCAGTCCACGTCCGTCTGGTCGCCGAAGGTGCAGACCATGACCACGCCGGTGCCCTTCTCGGGGTCCGCCTTCTCGTCGGCGAACACCGGCACCGGGGCGTGGAACAGCGGGGTGACCGCGTTGCGCCCGACGATGCCGCGGTACCGCTCGTCGTCCGGGTGCACGGCCACGGCCACGCAGGCCGCCAGCAGCTCGGGGCGGGTGGTGGCGATGACGAGGTGGTCCTCAGTCCCCTCGACGCCGAAGCGCAGGAAGTGGTACGCCCCGGGGACCTCCTTGTCCATGACCTCAGCCTGGGCGATGGCCGTCTGGAAGTCCACGTCCCACATGACGGGGCGGTTGTCCTGATAGGCCTCCCCCTGCCGGAGAATGTCCAGAAAACTCGCCTGGGAGGTGCGGCGGCAGTGGGTGTCTATGGTGGCGTATTCGAGGTCCCAGTCGTAACTGAGGCCCAGGCGCGACCACAGCCGCTTGAAGGCCGCCTCGTCCTCCTTGGTCACGATGTCGCACAGCTCGATGAAGTTGGTGCGGCTCACCGGCAGGGGCGGGCCGGACTCGCCGCGCTCCCGGGAGAAGCCGGGGTTGTGGTGGACCGAGGCGTCGCACTTCACGTTGTACATGTTCTGCACGCGGCGCTCCGTCGGGAGCCCGTTGTCGTCCCAGCCGATGGGGAAGAAGACGTTTTTGCCGAGCATGCGCTGGAAACGCACGATGAAGTCCTGGTGCGAGTAGCTGAACAGGTGCCCCACATGCAGCGAGCCGCTCACCGTGGGCGGCGGCGTGTCCACCACAAAGGTCTCTCCGCGGGACTTCGAGGGGTCCCACGCGTAGAGGCGCTTCTCGGCCCACATCTGGTGCCAGCGGGGCTCCATGCTCCCCGGGTCAAACTGCTTGGGATACTCCATGCCACTTCTCCTGACTGGTTGCGGCCGGGAGGAAACCCCGGCGCGGGACGGAGACGCGCGCGCGGCGCGCTCCGGGGGGACGAGAGGAACGGCGAAAGTATACCAGACACGCGGTCCGGACGGAAAACGGGCGGGCGGCGGCGAAAGAAAACGGCCGCCGCGGACGTGCCGCGGCGGCCGGGGGAAGGCGCCGGATTACGGAAGCAGGCGCTGCATGTCGAACCCGTACCAGGGCTGGCTGGTGGCCGGGGCCCCGCTCAACGCCGGCGAGAACCGGATCATCACTTCGGACTCCCCGATCCGGTAGGCCGTGTCCAGCATGTTGCCCGTGGTGGCGACGTACGGCGACTTTGCGATGTTCTCCATGGCGTTCTGCGTGAACGCGCCGAAAGAGGGGCCGATGTTAAAGGTGTCGAAGTTCAGCAGCGTGGCCGCGTCCTTCGCCCCGTAGAACATGCCCGCCTTGCGGGGCGTGACCGCGTCGAAGTCGCCGGACAGGTTGTAGTTCACCACCGGGGCGGCGTTTGGCGCGTCGAAGCGCACCACGGCGCCGCGCAATTCGTTCCGCCCGTCCGCGATGAAGAACTGCTGGGCGTGCTGCGGCGGCAGGGACGTCATCAGGTCCACGGCGTCGCGCAGCCCCAGCGCGTCGTACAGCGCCTCGCGGAACAGGAACTGGAAGTTGAGGTTCGCGAGGTTCGAGGCGGCCGGCGAGTCGTGGAGCGACGCCTCGCTCAGGGTGACGCCGCCCAAGTTCACGCCCGTGCGTCCGACGGCCAGGCCGGCGTAGGCAAACACGGCGTGGGGCGCGCCCCGGTCCGGAATGTACACGTTCACGGCCAGATAGTCGCTCATCCGCTTCGGGCCGGCCGACGTGTTCAGCACCCGGGCCAGCGGGCCGTTGATGGTCGCCGCGTGGCGGGTGGTGGGGAACTCCGGGCTGCGGCCGCGCCAGGCGCCGGCGGCCGCGGACCCATAGGCGCCGCGCGCCTCGCGCGCCGCCGCCGCATGCGCCTGATACAGCAGGTCCGGGGAAATCCCCGCACCCGCCGCGATGCCGTTGATCTCGGCGACGATCCTCGGGTCCATCAGGGCGGCCTGCGCATCCCAGTCCGCCAGCAGCTGCGCCGGCGTGACGCCGGCCTCGGCGGCGAAGGCGTTCACATACGCGGGGATGAACTCCCCGATCTTGGCGGCCATCATCTCGCCGTAGTCCTGCCCCATCCGCGCGGGGGTGCCGTAGAACACGTTCACGGGCGCCGCGCTTTCAGGGATGGCCACCACGTCGGGCCGCAGGGCGTTCGCCAGATACCCCACAAAGTCGGGATACTGGTTGCTGCCGTCCGGCTGGCGCGGGACAACCTGGACCCCCGTTGTGAACACCAGGTCAGGCACCGCCAGAGAGGGGTTATAAGACTGGACGGTGCTTGGATAGGCGGCTGTGTTGTGGTAGGACAACTGGACAAAGAACGCGGTGTAGTCGCCTTCGGCGGGCGGCGTGGGCGCCGCCGCGACATACGTCGTGCTGCCGGGCACCACGGGCGCCAGCTCCCGGCTCTCCCAGGTCGCGAGGAACCGGGCCTCCTTGCGGAAGTCGCGGGAGCCGCGCGCCGTCGCGTGCCACAGCACCACCGACCGCGGCCGGCGCGAGGAGTTGACGTCCACGCGGATGGTGCCGTCGGGCTGAAGCGCCCAGGTGAACGGCGGCCTGGGCTTGTTCTGGGTCAGCGACATGTACCAGCCCAGCAGGTTGCCCGCCGGGTTGTCGGACGACCAGGGGTCCAGATCGTCCTCGCTGTCCACCAGCCCGTGGTCCCCGTTGGGGATGTAGTTGACGAAGTTCTCGTTTTCCAGCCCGCCGAAATACCACTGGGAGGCGTCGGGAACAAAGAACTGGTCCATTGTGCCGTTCGTCATGAACTTGGGAATGTTAAGCCGCCCGATGAGCGAGTACTCGTAGGGGTCCACCAGCTGCAGCAGCGCGTCGGCCTCCGGCGTCACGCCGCCGCCGCCCTCGGGCAGCAGGCGGTCAAACACGCCGGCCTGGGCGTAGTCGTAGATGGCGGGGGCCCAGTACCCGTAGACCGCCCGGTGGTGCTGCAGGTGCTGGTCCATGTTCAGCACGTCAATCACGATGGGCGCGACGGCCTTCACGCGGAAATCGCTCGCCCCGGTGAGCCAGGTGGTCCAGCCGCGTTTCGACGCGCCGGTCACCACGAAGTCGTTGACGGGCCGGCCGGCGGCGGCGAGCACCTCCTGGGCCGTGTCCATCGCCTTGACCGCCGCCTTCGCCATGGCGAAGAGCACCGGCCAGGTCGGGTCGGGGGTTCCGGCCGCATACGAGTCGAGATACTTGGCGTAGGAGTACGCGATGATCGCGTCCTCGCTGCGGCTGCGCAGCACCAGCGGCTCCTCCGTGGCGTCGCCCGGCGTCACCTCGTCCGCGAAGATGATCGGCTGGCTGGGCACGTTCTTGATGTGCACCAGGGGGGTTCCGGAAAGGACCGCGATGTAGGCCAGATACTCTTCCACTCCCGACGCGCCGGTGGGCGGCTGGCTCGAGCGGCTGCCGCCGTCAATGAAGAGCATGGCGGTGTCGGACACGCGCTGCACCGGGTCAATGATGACCACCGGATGCGTCCACAGCAGGCCGTCGGCAATGTCGTCCGGCGAGCGCCACTGCTGCGAGGTCATCATGGTCGAGTAGACCCGCGCGACCGGGCGCCCGTACAGGCTGTAGGCGAAGGTGCCGCGCATCTCGTAGCGGTACTGCCCGTCGTCGGTCTGGATGTACTCATCAAGTTCGGTGCCCTGGATCACCCCCAGGTCCAGCGTGAAGGACCGCACGCCGAACACCGGGTCCAGGCCGGCGCAGGTCACCGTGAGGGTCACGGTTAACTGCCCGCCCGTGGCGTACACATGCTGGACCGGGTCCGGGTCCGCGTTCACCACCTCCGGCGTGCCGTCGCCGAAGTCCCAGCGCCATTCGGTGATGGGTCGGGACGGGCTGGAGTGGGAGTCCACCGTGAAGGTCACCGGAATGCCTGTGAGGGGCATGTCGGTGTCCGCCGAGAAGGTCACCTCCGGCGGGATCGGATCCCCAATCACCACGGCGCCCGGACGGTCCACCGTCAGCGAAAGGTCCGGCTCCTCGGGCAGCGCCTCGGAGTGCCGGTACCAGATGGTCAGCGTGACGCGGTAGGTGCCCTCGTCGTTGTAGGGGTGGGAGGGGGCCGCCAGGTCACTGGTCGCTCCGTCCCCGAAGCGCCACAGGTACGCCTGGATGGGCACCGCGGCGGGGTCCTGCTCCACGAGGGCGAACTGGACGGTGTCCCCGGGGATGCCCCGGGTCGGCGCCGCGGTGAAGTCCGCGCTGGGCGCCTTGTCCACCCGGATGTTCTTCGCCATGGAGACGCTGCGGGTGGCCGTGCTCACGGTGAGGGTGACCGGATACAGGCCCGGAGTGGTGAAGGTGTAGGAGGCGCTCACGCCGGAGGCCCGGTCGTTGGCCGTCTGCGGGTCGCCGTCGAAATCCCAGTCATAGCGGGTGATCGGCTCGCTGCCCACCTCGGTCGGGGCGGCGGAGAACCGCGTCAGCGCGCCGGTGAACACCCGGACGGGGGTCCAGGTGAAGTCCGGCCGCGGCGGCCGCACCGCCGTGATGTAGGCCTCCTTCACCTCCTCGTCCGTGTTGTTGTACGGGTCGGCGGTGCTCACCTTCAGCTTCACGGTGAAGGTGCCCGGATTGGCGTACCGGTGGGCCGGCGAGGGATCCACGCTCGCCGTGCCGTCGCCGAAGTCCCACGCCCAGGCGACAATCTCCGCGGACCCCGGTTCGGACAGGTCGGTGAAGGTCACCAGCTCCTCCGTCGAGGGCGAGTTGTTGTTCACCGTGAACTCCGCGCGCGGCGGCTTGTAGGTGACCTCGATCTCCTTGGTCACCGTGCTGGTCCCGTCGGGCGTCGTCACTGTCAGGGTGACGCTGTACACGCCGGCGGCGGCGTAGACATGCTGCGGATTCTGCGCGGTGTCGGTGGCGCCGTCGCCAAAGTCCCAGGCCCAGGACGTGATCGCGGAGGACCCGGGGTCGGACGTGTCCGTGAACCGGATCGCCTCGCGGAGGTAGGGGGTGAGCGTCGAGAGGGAGAAGTTCGCCGCCGGGGCCACCTTCTGGCGCACGATGATGTGGTCGGGCTTGGAGGCCGAGGCCTCGCCGAAGGCGGTGCTCACGGTCAGCGAGACACTGTAAATGCCGCTGGCGGCAAACACGTGCGACGGGTTGCGCTCCGCGCTCTCGCCGCCGTCGCCGAAGGACCACTTCCAGCCGGTGATCGGCGTGTTCTCCGACGAGGAAAGGTCGGTGAAGGCCACACTCTGCCCGACAAGAACGTTGGTTGCCGAGGAGGAGAAATCCACCGTGATTCCCGCGGCGCTGACCCGCACGCAGCCCTTCCGGGTGAGTGTCTCTTTCGCGCCGCCCGCCGTGACGGTCAGGCGCACGTCAAAGGTGCCGGCCCGCATGTACAGGTGCGCGGGGTTCTGCTCGGTGCTCAGGGTGCCGTCCCCAAACTCCCAGAACCACGCGGTGACCGGCCCCAGGGACTCAGAACTGACGCTGGTGTCGCGGAAAACCACCGGACGGCCAATCCCCACCACCTGCTGGTCCACCGTGAAGTTCGTCTGGAGCAGGTCCTCGGCAAGCACGTCCACCACCCGCTGGGAGGAGGGGCCGGCGTTCAGGTATATCTTCGCCTGGTTGGTCCCCAGCAGCAGGTTTTCCCGGTTGATGGTGACGGGAATCCGGACCGTCGTGAGCAGGCCGCCCTTGACGAAACAGCCGTCGTCCGGCTCCGTGCAGGCGCCCACCTGGACCCAGTCCACGTTGGTGCTTGCAATCAGCGGCTGGCTTGCCGCCGTGGTGGAGAAGTTCCGGTCCACCTGAAGGGTCATTGCCGTCGCTTCGGCGCCGAAATCCAAGACTTCGGGGGTGGACACCAATGTGACCCCCACATCCCCCGGCCAGCATCCCGCCAGCAGGAGAACGGCAAGCCCCATCAACATCGGAGTGGCAAGCGACCATGTACGGTGCATCAGGAACGCTCCTTATGTCCCCACGCGGCGCCGTGCGCATTCAGGGCACCCGCGTGCGGTTGACCGAAACAAGACTATCCCATGCCTAGCATGATGCCAGTTTTGGGCTCCTGTGTCAATAATCTTCTGCGACTTTTTTCGTTCGCCCACACAAAAAAACTTAATACGGAAGCGGGGATGGATTTCGAGACTGGGGCTTTCTGAAAATAATGCGGATTCTGTCGCCGGGCGGTGTGCGGGCAGAACCGCTCCGCCAGACAGCCGGCGCGGGACTGCCCGCTAGTTCGCGGCCGTCCTCTCCGCCACCCGCTGCGGCCGTTCCAGCCGGATCAGCATCGGGTCGCAGGATTCGAGGGTCCGGGGAAACTGCACATCCCGTCCGAGAAGGACGTCCCGGCCCCGGAAGAGGCTTCCGTCAAGATTGCACCTCACGGCGGTCTTCCGCAGGTTGACACAGAAGAGATAGGAGTCGCCCTCATAAACCACATGCCGGGTGAGGACCCCCTCCAGGGGATACCCGTGGGTGTTGACCGGACGGGGGATGCGGGGGAGGGACCCCTGCTGTATGGCCGCGTCCATGGCGTGCAGATACTCGGTGGGCATGTTCATGCCGCGCACCAGCACCGTGTTTCCGGTGTTGCGGATCACGTTGGTGCGCGAGTGCCCGCGCTCGTTGTAGGGGATGGGGGTGCCCACCCGGAGCACGGTTCCGTCCTTCTCGACAAACTCCGCGAGGGCCGTGAACGCGGTGTCCGTAATGGCCGGCGTCTCCGGCATGACCAGCGCCCGCATGTCCCCCAGGCCGTGTGCGGCCAGCTGCCGCTCGGTCACGAAGCGGATGGCGTGGCCCGAGAAGGAGCACCCCTCATACGCAAACTGGGCAGACGAAAGATGCGGCTCGCCGTCATCCAGGATTTTAGAGGAATTGCTGTACAGGATGTGGGTCACGGCCGGGGCCTGCTGGAGCGCCCGCACCACCGGCGCCAGGCGGCGGGCCTCCAGCGCCGTCCGGGAGAAGGCGTCCAGCACGCCGGGGGCGTCCCGCAGTTCGGGCGACAGGTTCAGCGCCAACCCCGAGGCGCCCGTGACCAGACTGGTCCACAGGAGACTGCGCACCACCGCCTCCCGTTCGGCGGGGGGGGCTTCGGGGAGGGCGTCCAAGGTGACCGAAAGGTCAAGCAGGGGCTTTTCGGGGGCAAACGAGGCCAGCAGGGCCTGGCTGACGGCGGGTTTGGGGTAGTCCCAGGCATAAACACCGTTGCCGGAAGCGATGCCCTGCGCGCAGGCGAGCGCGTCAAACAGCCCCGCCACCTCCTCCCGGTCGGGGCTGTGGCGCGTTTCCGCCTTCTCAAAGGCATCCGCGGCCAGGGTGAGCATCAGCGGGGTGCCGGGGGCCGCGGCGGCCACCGTGTCGCGCAGGTCGCGGATCAGGGCGTGGATGAGGGTGTGGTGGAAAGTCTGCCAGTCAAACTGGTAGGCGCGCCGGTTCTGGTAGGAATGTTCCGCATGGTCGCCCCATAGGGTGATCTCCCCGTAGTCCGCAAGATGGGCGCGCCAGGCGCGGTTCAACTCCTGCCGGTCGGGGTTGGCCGTCCGGACCTCCTCCACAAAGGAAAGCCGCACCTGCTCCCCGTCAAATTTGAACTGCGGCGCGTCCGCAATACTGAGACCCAGCAGGGCGGGATGCCCGTGGACGGCCCGCGCCACCGCTGCGGCGTGCTCCTTGAAGGCTGCCAGCAGGGCCGGGTCGGCGAGGTTCGCAAACCCCGGACTGCGCACGCCGGGGGCCTGGTCGCGGATGGCTTCCGCCAGCGCCTCCTGCGAAAGCTGGACAACCACCCCTATCTTGCCGGCGGCCGCCGTGTCGAGCAGCGGGACCACCTCCCGGCGGAGGGTATCCGCATCGAAGGGCGCGGCCGCCGCCCCGGCCATGGCCGAGACCGGAAGCACCGCGAAGTTCATGCCATAGACGGGCATGCGCTCCAGCAGCCCTTTCCAGGATTCTTCCGGCATCTTTCCGAAATGCTGCCCCATCAGGCAGGCGGGCTTGCCCGAAGCATCCGTCACGCCGGAGGCTCCCAGGACCACCGTCCCCTCGGGGATTTCCTGCCGCAGTTCGGGCACCAGCCCGCCCAGGGCCGTGAACGACCGCAGGGATTCCAGGGATTCGCGGACATGCGCGGTCTGGAGAACCGCCGCCTCCCAACTTTCCGCGGCCAGCAACTCCCTCAGGCGCGCCAGGGCGTCTTCAAGCGCCGCCGCCCGCGCCCGCACATACGGTGAGGAGCCCCGCACCCCCTCCGGGGCGGCTTCCTCCAGCGCGGCAACGGCCTGCCGGGCCTGATCCGCCATCCAGCGTGCGCTTACCCGCTCAAGACGTGTGGAGGCCGTTGTTGCGGGGGTCTTGTCGGCCAGAAACAACTCGGCCACGGCCTCATAGGGACCTGCGGGCAGCTCAGGGGCGCCCTGCCAGGAAAAGACGAACTGGTTTTCCCCCGGGAGCAGCCCGGTGTCCTCGCTTTGCAGGGAACACACCGGCGCCCCGCCGGCGTCTTTCAGCGTGAACACCACCCGCGCCTTTTTCTCACCGTACTCGGAAAAAACGGTGTAGGTGAAGTCCACCGCCCCCGCCGCCGGGAGACGATCGGGGAAATCTGCCTCCATCCGCACCCCCTGGGGCGCAGCCTCGCCGCGCTCCGTCACCCACAACTCCTCGAAAGGCGCCCCGTCCTGGCCCCATCCGGCACGGGAAAGGGAAACGCAAAGAAGCAGCAACGCCGCGCCTGCGAGCAAACGGGGGCACCGACTCATGGCAGAAGACTCCTTAAGGACGGCCTGCATGCCGTCCGGGTTGTCCGCAGGGCATTGTATAGGCCCCCTTCACGCGCGGTCAATGTTCGAATAACGCCGCATGGGTCCGGACAGGGTGACGCGGCGCGGTGGATTCCGCCGTTATCACGCCCCATCAGGCAGGGCGGCCCCCTTCAACATCCTGTGGGACGATGCGCCTGTTCCGGCATATATGGTGGGGTGGTTTCCGGCAGGGCGGTGGAACGGGCTGGAACTTTTTGCCTCCGGGGCGGTATAACAGGGGCATGAAGGTTGTTTTTGGCTTGTTGAAAGAGACCGTAGCCGCTTCTTTGTCAGGAGAGTACCCGGCGGCCGGCGGCGTATCCCCACAGGAGGGCAGGCGAACCCACGCGGTATGCGCCCGGGACGGCGCAAGAGGAACGGCGTAGTCATGCACGACCCCCGCAACATGATCCGGTTGGGCGCCGGCGGGCGCGTCACCCGATGAGGGGCAGTTTCCCACTTTTTCCCCGTTTTCCGAAGTCCGTTTTCCTGTGTCTCATTGCGCTTGCGGCGGTGGTTGTGGCAGAATCCTACTCGATCCCTCCGGAGAAGGTGGACGAGCAGAAGATATTCTGGGGGTCGCCCGGACAGTTTTCCAAGCCCGCCGAGGTGGACTACAAGGCGGCGGTGATGGAGACCGAAGAGTTCAAGTCCATCAAGAAGAACAAGATTGAGGCCGGCACGGCCAAATACTGGCTGCTGATCAGTCAGGCGAGCGAGCGCGTGGTGAAGGCCATTGCGGCCGTTGCCAAAGACAGCGGCCACGATCTGGTGGTTGCCAAGGGCTATCTGGCCGGCATAGGAATGGAAGTCCCCGTTGAGGATCTGACCGAAAAGATCCTGGAACGCATAAAGAAAAAGGAGTGAGCCTTGCGCCTTTTCGGAGCTTCCGATGCTTTGGTGTCCCGGCGGTCCGCCAAGCGCGCGGTCCTTTCCTCCGGGCTGTGCATTGCGCTGCTGGCCCTGATGGCGGCGGGGTCCGGGTGCGTGGGGGCCAAGCGGACCACGGAGTGGTCCTCCCCCATGGGGAAGGGGCCCGTCTCCGAGACCCACGCATTGGAGGACTACGGCGCCGCCAAACAGCTTGCGCAGGCAAAGCGCATGGTCAAGGGCGGCCAGTATTCCCTCGCCATCCCCCGGCTCCGGCAGATTGTCACCCAGTTTCCGGCCGACGCGTCGGGCATAGAGGCCCGCCACCACCTCGGCGTCTCCTATTACATGGTCGGGGAATACCAGCAGGCGCTGGACCACTTCAACCAGCACCTGTCCATGAACCCGGAAGGCGCGCTGTCCGGCGAGAGCCGCGACTATGTGGCCAAACTGACCCAGGCGGAGCGGCCCGCGGAGCAGGAGGGGGGCGGGGACGTCCGGGTTGCCGAGCTTGAGGCGGCCTTTGCCGCCAAACCTGACGACATGGCCGCCGGGCTGGAGCTGGCCACCCTCCGCTGGGAGCGGGGCGAGTACCCCCAGGCCGGGGAGGTCTACCGGAATCTGCTGGCCCGGTGGCCCGGGCTGGAGCAGGACACGCTGGTGCGCACGCGCATGGCCAAAGAGGCCGACGGTTCCTGGACCGTGCTGGACCCCGTCGAGGCCGAGCGCCGTTTCCGCGAGGCGGAGCCCCTGCGCATCTTCAACGTGGCCTCTTTCCGCAGCGGCCGCTATTCCGGATGGCAGGCCGTGGCGCAGCAGCGGGACTACAACGTCAGCGGCCAGGCCGTCAACGTCGGGGACACGCCGCTGGAGGACGTCCGGGTGATCGTGACCATTTACGGGCTGGGCCAGCTGGTGTACGACACGCAGACCGTGGCCCTCGGCGCGATGCAGCCCAAGGAGGTGCGGGCTTTCAGCCTGCAGTTCTCCCGGTTTGACGACATCAACAACATTGTCCGCCACGAATGCCGGGGAACTTTCAGGCGGTAGGAGGGATTCAGGCACCCATGACCCCGAGCAACACATTCAGGGCCGCGGCGGTCCTGCTGCTGCTGCTGTGGATTGCGCCCCGCGCGCAAGCCCAGGAGCAGAAGCAGGTCAACGTCGCCGTCAAGATCATCGAGTTTCAGACATCGCGCGGCAGTGAGAGCGGTCTCAGCGCGTATTTCAAGCAGCGCAACGAGCCCCGCCCCTACGGCCGTGTGGCCAGCGGAAACGGCAACATCTCCTCCGCCGCCTACACCTTCCCCAGCTCGGTGAGCACGGGGCTTACGGTGCTGTTCGACAACCTCAGCAACCACTGGGGCGACTTCGAGGTGGTCCTTCAGGCCCTGGTGGACCAGAACCGCGCCTTCATCCTCTCCCAGCCGAAGGTGATGGTCCCCGTGGCCGCGGCCGTCCCCACGGTCATCAAGACCACGCAGGACGTGCCCTTTGAGAACACCGTGGTCATCGGCTCGACGGCCAACCAGGTGACGGCCTTCCGGCCCACGGGCGTCACCCTCACGGTGAGCGCGCTGCAGGTGGTGGACGATGACGGCAACCCCTCCACCACGGAGGATGTCTTCATCCAGCTCAAACTCCAGGCCGAGATCAGCGAGGAGGGCGAGCGCATCACCGTGGCCCTGGACAGCCGCGCGTTGACCAGCAGCGGCAACCTCTCCTCCAACACCGTCGGCATCAGCGTGCCGGAGTTCGTCTCCCGCAGCGTGGACACCACTGTCTGGGTGCGCAACGGCCAGGTGCTGGTCATGGGCGGCCTCTACCGCAACACGGTCACCAACAACACCAGCCAGATGCCCTGGCTCACCCAGGGGGAGAACGCCGCCGCCAACGTGGTTTCCCGCGTGATTCCGGCGGTGAGGGACATGAAGACGCCCGTCACCAGCGTGCTCGGGAACAAGGGCAACTCCGAAAGCCGAAGGGAACTGGTCTTCCTGGTGAAGGCCGATGTTTGGCGCAAGTCCTACACGGTGGCCGATGACTTCGGGTTTGCTGAGGCCGCCGAGGGCGGCCAGGCCGCCGATGCGGAGCCGGAGAAGGAAGAGGAAGCGCCCGCCAAGAGGCCCGGGGACGTCATTTCCGGCGTCCTGAAGAATCTGGGCGTGACCAGCGAGCTGGGCGGCCAGATGCCCGACGCCACCACCGGCGGGATTTCGGGAGAAGACCGATGAACCGCACACGCATGACTGACCATGGGTTCATTGCGCTGGCGGTGATCGGGGCGTGCCTGCTTTCCGCGCTTGCCCAGGATGCGCCCGCCCCGGCGCCCGCGCCCGCGCCCGCCCCGGCGCCCGCGCCCGCGCCCGCCCCGGCGCCCGCGC
>JAAYBR010000149.1 GCA_012730045.1 Candidatus Hydrogenedentota bacterium
AAGGCAATCTCGTACCGCTGATCGCGAAGCTGTTGGAACTTGTAGTTTCCGTTAGCCCATAAGGTACTAAATTTAATTTCGATCCGCCTGCCCTCGATAACACGATCCGCATCCGAATCTCCGGAACGACTAACATTGAATCCGCGAGCTGCCAGCCAACCTGCTACCAGTAGTTCGCCAATCTTTCCGACCTGACGAGATGGGCGCTTCTTGATCCATGCAAATGGGCTACCCTCCCAGCCTGTGTCCTCGCTGGTGTATTCAGCCTCTAACGCCTGACTTATCCCTGCCAGTAACCTTACCTCTGGGTTTACAATTTTCATGAGAAAAGTTCTCCTTGCGGGTTCTTTGCTTCGAGTGTCTTAGGTGCCCACCCAAACCATTCTGTGGGCTGCCCCATAAATCGGCGTTCCATTACACTCAATGCCTCCGGGTTGCTGTCCACGAGGATGCAGCGGCGGCCGAGGGCGAGGGCGGACTCGCCCAGCGTGCCACTGCCCGCGAAGCAGTCGAGGAGCAGGTCGCCGGGCCGGGAATGCACCTTCACGATCCGGTCAATGACGCCCCGGGGTTTCTGCGTGGGGTAGCCGGTTTTCTCTTTTCCGTTGGGGCTGACGATGGTGTGCCACCACGTGTCCGTGGGCGTCTTTCCTTTTGCGGCCTTCTCCGGCCCCACGAGGCCGGGGGCCATGTAGGGGATGCGGTCGCAGGCGTCCAGATGGAATTGGTAGTTTTCCGGGTCCTTCGCGTACCAGAAGATCGTGTCGTGCTTCGCGGGCCACTTGGTCTTCGACCGCGCCCCGTAGTCATAGGCCCAGATGATTTCGTTCAGGAACGACTCGCGGCCGAAGATCAGGTCGAGAAGAACCTTGCAGTAATGCGCCTCGCGGTAGTCAATGTGGAAGAAGAGGCTGCCGTCCGCCGCCAGCACCCGCCGCGCCTCCACCAGCCGGGGCTCCAGGAAGCCGAGATAGTCGTCGAACAGGTCGGAATACGCCTTCGACCCCAGTTTCACCGTCCGGTAGCGCCTCCCCTGAAACCCCGTCCGGTCGCCGTCCTCGTCGCGGACTGTCGATAGTTGCGTCCGCCGCTGCACCTTGCCCGTGTTGAACGGCGGGTCTATGTAGATGAGGTTGACCGACCCCCCGGGGAGTTCCCGAAGGACGGGGAGGTTGTCGCTATGATAGATGATTAGTTCAGCCACGGGAAGCCCTCAATGGTTGCGAGTGTTCCGTACATTCTACACGGTACGATGGCGGCATTTCGCGCGCGGAGCGCGCCTTGGAGTGCGGTAGCTTGCTGCCGCCTTTCAGACCGGGGAAACGCCATGCCTCCGGGACGGCGGCATACCCCGGCTCATACCTGGGCTACGCGCGGGCAAGCCCGCGCGAAGAAGGGCGGCAGCAAGCTGCCGCACTCCAAGGTGCTGCGCACTGTGCAACACGGGGCGCGGCAAGCAGCGCCCCCACAAGAGGGTTGCACGGTGCTCGCGCACATGCCGACGGCATGGGCAGGTAGGGGCACCGCTTGCCGCGCCCTCTTCTCTTACCGCAGGACCGTCTCACCCGGCATGTGAGGGCCGGTCTTGGGAGAAGCGGCACGTTGAACGGCCTGCGGGATGTTTGTATGCTGGTGGCCCGTCGGTTAAGGCGGAAACAAGGAGCGTTTTTCATGAAGTGGAAGCTGGCTGTGGTGCTGGGGTGTCTGGCGGGCGCGGCGTTTGCCGTGGAGGAGTCGGAGGTGCTGGCGGAGTGGGTGGTGGAGTCGGGGGACGCGCGGGTGGAAATCTACCAGGGTGCCGGCGGCACCTATGAGGGGCGTCTGTGCTGGTTGAAGGAGCCGGAGTATCCCGCGGGGGACCCGGAGGCGGGCAAGCCGAAGCGCGACCGGGAGAACCCCGACAAGGCCCTGCGCGACCGTCCGATCCAGGGGCTGGTCTTTATGACCGGGTTCCGGTACGACGGCGACGGCAAGTGGAAGGGCGGCAAGGTGTACGACGCCGAGAGCGGCAAGACCTACAGCTGCAAGATGACGCTGAAGGACCGGGACACCCTGGAAATCCGGGGGTACATCGGCGTCTCCCTCCTGGGCCGCAACCAGACCTGGAAGCGCCACACGCCGCAGTGAGTCTCCGGAACTTTTCCCGGGGACGGGTGTTTCACGGGGTGCGCGCCGGACAGCGGTCCGGGGCGCGGTGACAAACCCGAAAACCAGGAGAACGAAGAGATGACACGGAACATCGCGATGCTGGCCCTGCTGCTGGCACTGGCACCGGCCCTTGCGGCCGTGGCCCAGCCCCCGGCGGGATCCCCCCCTCCCCCCTGCCCCGCCGCCCAGGGCGCGCCGTGCCCCGCGGCGCAGGCGGGCCCGCCCCCCGGGCCCGGTCCAGCGGCGATGGTGAAGGCCGCGGACGCCGACAAGGACGGCAAGGTAACCCTGGAGGAGTTCAAGGCCGCCGCGCTGAAGGGCGCGGAGAAGCGGTTCAAGGACCTGGACCGGAACGCGGACGGCGTGCTCACGCCGGAAGACCAGCCCGAACGCCCCACCCCCCCGGCAAAGCCCGCCGCGGCCAGGAAGCCGGGACAGGGCAAACCCCGGCAGGCCGGCCCCACGCCGCAGCAGCGCGCGGAGCAGGCCGCCAAGATGAAGGCCGCCGACACAGACGGTGACGGCAAGGTCTCCCGGGAGGAGGCGCGCTCCGCCTTCCCCAAGATGACGGACCAGCGTTTCAAGCAGATGGACCGGAACGGCGACGGCTTCCTGGGTCCCGAGGACCGCGTCCAGAAGGCCCCGAAGAAGGGCAAGCCCGCCCCCGCGAAAACCAACTGACCAACCCGTCAGGAGGACTGCGTCGGCCGGAAGGGCGCGTCCCTTCCGGCCGCCCGTGTTTTTCGGGTTCTGGTATGCTTTTGCCGGAGAGCAACAGCATGTCGCCGGACTTGAACGCAAAGAGGGTTCAACACGACAAGCGCGCCCTGCGCCGCGAGGCACTGGCGCGGCGGAAAGCCCTGCCCCGCGCCGAGAAGGCGCGCCATGACCGCGTCATCCGCGACCTTGTGCTGGGCCTTGAAGCCGTCCGGGGGGCCGGAGCGCTGCTCACCTATGTCTCCTCCCTGGAGAATGAGACGGACACCTGGGCCGTCCTGCGGGCCTTTCTCTCCCAGGAGCGGCCGGTTTTCGTGCCCCTCACGGGGGAGCGCTTCGGGGAAATGACTTTTGCGCGGATACTGTCGCCCGATGAGCTGCGCCCCAGGCGCTTCGGCCTGCTGGAGCCCGATCCGGCCGCCCGGCGCGCGGACCCGGTCCCGGAAAATGCCGTGTGCCTGGTGCCCGGGCTCGCATTCACCCGGACCGGCTACCGCATCGGCTACGGCGGCGGATACTTCGACCGGTTCCTCGCCGCGTTCAAAGGGGTTTCCGTGGGGCTGGCCTATGCGCTCCAGGTGGTGGACACGGTTCCCGTGCTGCCCCACGACACGCCGGTGGACCTGTTGGTGACCGAGGAAGGGGCGGTGGACTGCGCCGCCGAGCGCGGCCTCAGGGGGTGATCAGGCCCAGCACGGCGTCATGGACCGCGCCGTTGGTGACCAGCACGCCCTCGCGCCCGTCGAACACGCGCAGGGGCGACCCGTCCAGCCGGGTGGCCATGGCGCCCGCCTCCTCGGCAATGAGCTGGGCCGCCGCGTAGTCCCAGGGGTAGAGCGACATGTGGAGATAGCCGTCCGCGTCGCCCGTGGCCACCTGGCAGATGCCGCCGACGGCGGCGCCCAGGCAGCGGATCTGGCCCGCCTGCCTCATCACATTGACGGCGCGGCTCACGAAGGTGCGCCGGTCGTGGATGGTGCTGAAATCCACCTCAACGCAGGCCTCCTCCAGATGCTGCACCTCCGACACGCGCAGGCGCGCGCCGTTGCGGTAGCTTCCCGAGCCCTGCTCGGCCAGGAAAAGGTCGCCGGACAGGGGGAACACCACGCCCGCTGCGCGGGCCAGGCCCAGCTCCACAAAAGCCACCGAGACGCCGAACACGGGGGTCATGCCCCGCACGAAGTTGTAGGTGCCGTCCAGCGGGTCAATGACCCAGGCGCGCACGTTCGGATCGTCGGGAAGCCGTGACAAGGCCCCCTCCTCGCCGACCACGAGGTCCGTCGGGAACGCCTCGCGCAGGGCGTCCACAAAGCGCTTCTGCACCGTGAGGTCCACCTCCGTCAGCAGGTCGCCGGGATCGCCCTTGGACGCCACGGTGATCATCTCGCGCCGGCCGTATTTCTCCCGGACGTATTCGGCGGCCTCTCCGAGAAAGGTCTCAATCAGCTGAATTTCACGCATGGGGTCGTCTCTCCAGTCGAATCTGACGCTACACGGCGCGCACCCGGCCCACGCCGAGCCGCCGCAGCCGCTCCGCGGCGGCCTCGGCCTCCTGCCAGTTCATGGGCTTCCCGGGCGGCGGCGGCGACGGCGGCGCGCCGCCGATCTTCTCGCGTTTCGCCAAACCGCCCGGATGATAGGCCATGATATGCACCTCCGGCGGGCGGTTCAAGCTTTTCACAAGCGCGGCCACGGCCGCCAGATGGTCGTCGCGCAGCGTGGCGCCGGGCACCAGGGGGCACCGCAGCACCAGCGCGGCCCCCGCGCGGTCCAGCGCCCGGAGGTTTGCCAGGATGCGCCGGTTGCCGCGCCCCGTGTGGTGTTTGTGCAGCGCCGGGTCGGTCTCCTTGAGGTCGGCCAGGAAAAGGTCCGTCACGGGCAGCACCCCCTGGAGAACGGCCCAGGGCACGGCGCAGGAGGTCTCCACGCAGGTGTGCACGCCCGCGCCGCGCGCCGCGGCCAGCAGGGCGCGGGCAAATTCGGGCTGGGCCAGCGGCTCCCCGCCGCTCAGGGTGATCCCGCCGCCCGTGGCGTCGTAGAACGGCTTGTCCCGGAGCGCCTCCGCCATCACCTCCGCCACGGTCATGGTCCGGCCCGCGCGGGTCAGCGCGCCCGCGCAGCACGCGTCCACGCAGGCGAAGCACGCGCGGCACCGCGACCGGTCCAGGAGGTGCCCCGTTTCAGAGTCAAAAAGGTGTGCGCCCTCCGGGCAGACTTCGGCGCATTTTCCGCACTGGACGCAGGCGGCGGCGTGGTAGAGCAGCTGGGGGCGCGGGTCCATGCCCTCGGGGTTGTGGCACCACGCGCAGCGCAGGGGGCACCCCTTGAGAAACACGACGGTGCGGATGCCGGGTCCGTCGTGGACGCACATCCGCTGGATGTCAAAGACCACCCCGGAGGGGGTGTCCGCGCCGCCGCCGGGCGGCTCAGACCAGGGTGTTGCCGGAGTCAGCATCGAAGAAATGCGCCGCCCCCATGTCCGCGTCCAGCGCGTACGGCGCGCCGACGTCGGGTTCCCGGTCCAGATGGACCCGTGCATTGAGGGCGACGCCCTTTGCGTTGAGATACAGGTTGATTTCCGAGCCCATCGGCTCGACCACCTCCACCACTGCCCGGATGACCGCGCCGGGTCGCTCCTGTCCGGGCGCGACCGTGCGCAGATGCTCCGGCCGGAGGCCGAGAATCACCGGCCGCCCCGCGAGGCCCCGCAGCCGGTCCCCCATTTCCGGCGGCACGGCCAGGCGGATGTCCCCGTTGGTGAAAACCGGCGCGCCGTCCTCCGATTCCAGCCGGCCGGGGATCATGTTCATGGGCGGGCTGCCGATAAAACCCGCAACGAAGCGGTTGACCGGGCGGTGGTACAGCTCCAGCGGCGGGGCCACCTGCTGGATCACCCCGTCCAACATGACCACGATCCGGTCGCCCATGGTCATCGCCTCCACCTGGTCGTGGGTGACATAGACCATGGTGGCGCCCAGGCGGTGGTGAAGTTTCGAGATTTCGGCGCGCATCTGCACCCGCAGCTTGGCGTCGAGGTTGGAGAGCGGCTCGTCGAACAGGAAAACCTTGGGCTGGCGCACAATGGCGCGCCCCACGGCCACCCGCTGGCGCTGGCCGCCCGAAAGCGCCTTGGGACGCCGGTCCAGCAGCTCCGAGAGGCCCAGAATCTCGGCCGCCCCGCGCACCCGCCGGTCTATCTCCGCCCGGGGGCACTTGCGCAGCATGAGCCCGAAGGCCATGTTCTTGTACACCGTCATGTGCGGGTACAGGGCGTAATTCTGGAAGACCATGGCGATGTCGCGGTCCTTCGGGGCCACCTCGTTGACCACCCGGTCCCCGATGAGAATGTCGCCCGAGTCGGCCTCCTCCAGCCCCGCGATCATGCGCAGCGTGGTGGACTTGCCGCAGCCCGACGGCCCCACCAGCACCACAAACTCCCTGTCCTCCACCGTGAGACTCACGTCCCAGACCGCTTGCACGCCGCCCGGATAGGTCTTGCACAGGTTTCTCAGTTCAACACGGGCCATGCGGGTCGGGGGCCTCCTGTTGGAATGCGTCAATGTCGGCGGGCGCGCCGCGCCGGTGATGATAGCCAACGGCGGAAAGGCTTATCAAACCTGTGCTCCCAGGGCAATCGCATTACAATGCGCCTTGAAAAACCGCCTGAAAACGGCAGAACGTCCCTCGGTCTGTGATTCCGTCTTTGTTGTCCCAACGGGACATCCGCCTATAGCCCAGGCCAGGCCGCCGCCCGAAGGGCCAGGCCTGCCCTGGGGAGGAGGCACCCTCCAACACATGCCCTGAAAGGGCATCCGAAATTTTC
>JAAYBR010000150.1 GCA_012730045.1 Candidatus Hydrogenedentota bacterium
GGCGCCGTAGGGCAGGAACTCCATCGTGCCGGTCTGGGATTTGGTCTGGCTGAAGACGCCGCGCGTGCTGGAGAGGTGGTCGAGGGCCAGATAGCTGTAGGCGGCGTTGGCGGGCGGCTGCCCGGAGACTATAGTGGACTCGGCGAGAGGATTCATCATGCCGCAAGAAACCATGACTCGTGAGAACCCCTCCACGGCCCAGTCCGTGTCGTTGTCCGTGTACTCGGCGACGGTGGCCCCGCCGAGGCCGTAGCGCCACCAGGTGATGGGGCTGACGCCGTTGGCCATGCGGTTGCGGCGGCGGCCGAGGCCGTCATAGTTCATGTCAACGGTGGACGCCTCGCCGGCGAAGGTGGAGGTGACCTTCCTGAGCTTGTCGCCCCGGTAGGCGTAGGAGGCGGAGGCGGTGCCCGCAGTGCGGGTGAGCAGCCGGCCCCAGGCGTCGTAGGTGTAATTGGTGGTGGTGCCGTTCGTCATGCTCGACGTGAGCTGGTTCGACGTGTTGTAGGCATAGGTCGTGCTCTTCGCCGCATCCAGCGCCCGCGCATGGACCGACACACTGTCAAAGCGGAACCCGCTCTGACCCGACACCCCCAGCCGCAGGGCGTTTGTGTTCATCGTCGTGCTGTTCACGGTCCCATCCCCAAAGGTACCGGGCTGCAAACACCCCGTCCACGGCCCGACCTTTCCACCCGCAGGCTATCACAGTATGCAGAAGAAGTCAACCAGTTCGCCCGGTCTTTTCCACCGCACCCCTCATGGAAAGACGTCCACCGTGCCCGCATCCCGCGCGGGCAAGCCCGCGCGAAGAACGGCGGCGGCAAGCCGCCGCACTCCAAGGCGCGCGAAGCGCGCGCGGGAAACCGCCGGCATTCTCCATGGCCCAAGGACCGCGCCTTGCTCGCGAAGCGGGCGCGGGGCCTAGAAGAAGGACGCGACGAGGGCGAAGGCGGGGTTTGCGGGGAAGGCTTCGGGGTAGCGGACGAACTGGACGTGGCCGTCCATGTAGAGGACGTTGGCGCCGCCGGGGAGGTGGTTGTACTGGGCGCGTCCGCCGCTGTTGGCGGAGACAACGTCCCACAGGACGGCGAGGTCGCTCTGGGCGCGGGCGGAGGCGGAGGCGTTGTTGATGTCGGTGATGAGGAAGCGCTCGACGCCCTCGCGGACGCGGTAGAGGACCGTCCCGTCGGCGTTGCCCAATTTGGATCCGGGCGGCGAGGCCATGGCGGCGAAAAGCATGTGCTTGGTCGCGTCATCCAGGTTTTCGCCGAGTTTCCAGTCGTTGTCGGGGTTCTTGTCGCCGAGGGGGCCCTGTAGGAAGGAGACGCCCTGCTGGTAGGAGATGGAGCCCATGAGATAGGCGACCTGGGCGTTGACGTCGGCGCCGGGGGTGACGCCGAGCATGGCGGTGTTGATGGTGGGGGCGCCGGGCCCGGTCTTGTCGAAGACGTAGCCGTAGTAGAGGTAGCTGGCGTCCGCGTTGGAGGGCTGCCCGGCGAAGGCGCAGGCCTGGCCCGGCAGCGCGGTGACCATGGCCAGGGGGTTGTCCTTGTAGGCTTCGGGGTCGGAGGGGCAGACCAGCACGTTGAGGTCGGTCAGGTACTCGGGGTGCAGCGCGCCGATGTGGGGGGCGACCTCGGCGGCGGCGTCGCCTTCGGAGCATCCCGCGGGGAGGGCGGCGCCCCAGGGCTCGTCGCCGTGGCAGCGGGGATAGGCGCCGCCGGCCTCGCCGGCGTACATCTTGAAAACGACGCCCATCTGCTTGAGGTTGTTCTGGCAGGAGGAGCGGCGCGCGGCCTCGCGGGCGCGCGACAGGGCGGGCAGCAGGATGGCCGCCAGAATGCCGATGATCGCAATGACCACCAGCAGCTCAATCAGGGTGAAGCCGTGTGTCTTCTTCATATCCGGTCGCTCCCGTCACTTTCCATCGTTCCACCTTCACATGGGCCCATTATACCCGCTCCGGGCGCCGCAGGGCGAGTACGTCGCCCGGTTTGCGGCATCCCGAAACCGTCCGCCCGCGCGATTTGCAGGCCCGGGGGGGCATGTACTACCATCTGGCCTAGGGACGGGCGAAACCTGGCGCGTCGCGCCCGGCGGCGCCTGTCTATCCTGCAAACCATTTTTGGCGCAAAGGTGTTCCAACCCGCCGGAAATGGCGCCAACAGGGGCTGCGGCCTCCGCGCCGTCCTGGAACGGTTATTCATGGAGCAGTCTGTCGCACAGTCACTCGCGGGCCTCCTGCTGGCGCGGGGGGACGAGATTCTCGCCCCCCTGCTGGCGGAGAAGGACCCCGGCACGCGCGAGAAGCTCCGGATCATGTCGGAGAGCCTGATCCAGGAGCAGGTCGCGCTGCTGGGGTGCGGTCCGGCGACGGGCGACGAGGCCGTGATTGCCCTGGGGCGCATGACCCGCAACCTGCAGACGGCGGTTCTCTTCAACGAGCGCATCTCTTTCCTGCGCGAGTCGCAGTTCGAAGTGCTGCGCCGGCTGGACCACGGCGCGGGGGATGACCTGGCGTTCTACCGGATCAACAACGACGTTTTCAGCCGGGCCTTCTACCTCCTCCACCAGCGGGTGGCCCGTTTTGAGGAGCAGGAGATGGCCTCCAGGGACCGCCGGGAGCGGCTGCTGGTGGAGGCCATCGGCGGCCCCTACGCCCTGCTGGACGCCGCGGGCGTTGTGGTGCTGGCCAACCCGCGCATGACGCAGTTGATCGGCGCGGGCGACCTTGCCGGCCGGGACTTCACCGGGTTCTGCGACGAGGCCACCGGCGAGGCGCTGCGGCGGGTCTTCCGCCGCCGCAGGGAGCTTCTGCGCGCCGAGCGCTTCGAGGGGCGGATCAAGACCGCGGGGGAGGAGCCGGTGTGGGTGTTCTCCGCCCAGCCCACCTTTGACGCCCGCGGCCTGCGCGAGGGCACATCGCTTCTGCTGGAGAAGACAGAATCCGGCCGGATGGAGGAGGCCGACGTGCTCGCCTACCTCAAGCACCGGTTTGTGGACATCGTCCCCATCCCGGTGCAGCTTTTCGAGGCCGGGGGGCGGGTGCTGCACGCCAACGGCAGGTGCGGCGCCGTCGAGATTCCCGGTCTCCGGGGCGATGTCCCCTACTGCTGCCATTTTCACCGCGTGCTCGGAAGGGGCGGCAGGTGCGCCTGCCAGCAGGTCTTCGCTTTGGGCCAGACGTCGTCGGAGGAGGTGATGGTGGGGACCGCCGGGGCGGTGCGGTGGTTCCGCGTGGTCATCATGCCGCTCTACGCGCCCGGGGGCCAGGTGCGGTGGGCGGGCTGCGGACTCATGGAGACGACGTCCAGACGGCTTGTGGAGCGGCAGCTGGAGAGCCAGCTGCTTGCGCAGCAGCGCAGTTCGGTCGCGTCGCAGGTGGTCCTGGCGGTGGCGCACCAGATACGCACCCCGCTTTCGGTCATCACGGGATTCGCGGAAATGCTGTCCCGCAGCGTGGCGGGCGGGCAGGCCGAGGAGATGGTGGCCGGCATTCTGCGCAACGGGCTGCGGTGCCGGGAGATTGTGGACGACCTGATGGGCTTCGGCCAGACCCTGCCGATGGACCGGTTTCCCGCCGACCTGTGCGCGCTACTGCACGGGTCCGTGCTGCCGATGCTCACGGCAACCCAGGCCGCCCGGGTGGAATGGCGGCTGCCGGAGGACGCCCCGTGGGTGGAGTGCGCCCCGGAGCAGCTCGCCCGGGTTGTGCTGAGTCTTCTCGACAACGCCCTGCTGTTCGGGGGCGGCCGGGTCGTGTGCACTGTCCGGCAGGACGGCGGCAGGGTGTTTCTGGAGGTGTGCGATGACGGGCCCGGCATCCCCCCGGAACTGGCCGGGCAGGTGTTCGAGCCCTTCTTCACCACGCGGCGCTCCCAGGGCGGCGTGGGCCTGGGGCTAAGCCTGGCCAGGTCGGTGGCGCTGGAGCTGGGCGGAGACCTCGTCGCGGACTGCGGCGGGGATGGCCCCCTGCCTGGGGCGCGGCTGGTGCTGTCGCTGCCCGCACACGCGCATGCCGGCGCCCCCGCGGCGCCCTCCGAAAGGCTGCCCGACGGCGGACCCGGGAAGACAGCCCCCCCGAAGCGGCGCAGGGTGCTGGTGGTGGATGACGAGGAGGATCTGCAAAAAATGCTGGGTGCGGCGCTCACCCTGCACGGCTACGATGTGACCGGGGCGGGCACGGGGGAGGCCGCGCTGGAGCGCATAAAAGCGGGCGAGGCCTTCGACGCCCTCGTGCTGGACATACAGCTGCCGGGATCCATCGGCGGGCAGCGGCTGCTGGAGCTGGTGGAGGAGTCGTACCCAGATCTGGCCCGGCGCGCCGTCGTCATCACGGCGGACGCCCTGAACTACGGGACCCACCGGTTCCTCCAGGGGCTCAAATGCCCCTACCATGAGAAGCCCTTCCCGATCTCCGACCTCCTCCAGAGTCTTGATCTGGTGCTGGACAGGCCGGAGGGGGCGGATGAAAGATGACAGCCCCCCCCCTCCCGGGCGCTGGGCGCGGCGCGTGCCGGCGCGCTGGCCGCCGCGTTTCTCCTGGTGCGGTTTTGGACGCTCGGGGAGCAGTCCCTCACCTGGGACGACTACAACGGGCTGGTGGGCCTGTCACAGGACTCCCTGCCCGCATCGGTGGCCCTGGCGCGCCAGGTCAACCCCGAGGGGGCGCCGCTGTACCACGTTGTGCAGTATCTGGCCAGTATCGCCATTGGAACCTCCCCCCTCGCGATGCGCCTGCTCTCGGTGGCCCTGGGGCTGGCCACCCTTCCGCTGGTCTATGCGGCGGGCGCGCGGGTCTTCGGCCGCGGGGCCGGCCTGGTGGCCGCCTGGTTTTTCGCCCTCTCCCCCCTGCACATCTACCACGACCAGAGCATCCGCAACTACGCGCTCTACGCCCTGCTGGGCGCGGCGGCCCTCTACACGCAGATCCGCTGCCTGCAGGACGGCAAGAGGGGATGGTTCGCCGCAAACATGCTGGCAAACACCCTCCTGGTCTGGACGCACCTGCTGGGGGTCTTCTTCGTGGCGGCGCAGGGGGCGGCCTGGCTGTCCGCCTCCAGACGGCGTCTTCGGACAGCGCTGCTGTGGGCGGCGGTGCAGGGGGTGCTGCTTCTGCCCCTGGCGGGATGGGTGGCGACCATGCCCCACGTGCCCGACACGGGCTACTGGCATTTCCGCGCCCCGACGGCGCCGGAGGTGCTCTTCACCCTGGTCATGCCCGACTTCCTGCGCACCACCCCGAAATTGGGCCCGGGGGGCGAACTCTGGCGGCTTTCCCTGGGCGGGCTCACCTCGGACGGCCCTGAGGCGTTCCGGGCAGTGGGCGCTGTGTTGTTCCTCTGTTTCGGGGGAGGGCTGGCCGGGTGGGCCCTCTGGTGCGCATGGCGCCGCCAGCGGCGGCCGGGCGAGCCGGACAGGGACGCTGTCGCCGCGCTGCTTGCCTGCGCCCTGCTGCCGGGGATTGGCCTCGCGCTGACCTCCCACCTGTGGCGGCCCATGTACTACCAGAGGTACCTGCTGCCCTCCACCCTGCCCCTGTACGTTCTGGCGGGGGGCGCGCTCATGCTGCTTGTGCGTCCCCGGGGCCTGCGGGCGGCTGTGCTGGCGCTGCTGGCACTGGCGATGCTGCAGCAGCTCAGCCTCACACTGCCCCGTGCGATTGTGATACGCACCCCCTGGGCGCAGGCGGGCCAGAAACTGCTGCGCGAGACCCGCCCCGGAGACCAGATCCTTGTGGGGGGGTTTGGGAACGGATGGACCAACCTGCGCCTGCTGGCGGCCAACATGCCCGCCACCGCCCTGCCTATCGCGCCGGCCCACACCCTCGACGCCGCAGTGGTCAAGTGCGCCATGCTGCTCTGCCCGGGGGCCCCGACAGCCGCGCCGCCAGTGCCGGAAGGCGGAAGCGTTTGGTATGTGTCGAATCTTCTGTGGGGGCGAACCCGTCTGGACGGACTGGAGGAGCATTTGCGGGCGCTGGACCTCGAAGTCGTCCGGGAGGACCTTGACGGCGATGAGGGCATCGCGATCCTGCGCGTCAGCCGGGGCGCGGCCCCCCCCGCCCGCGTTTGAAGAGGCCTGTTCCCGCCACTGGAGCCGGGTTCCCGATCTGGGAAAGACGCTTTCGGGGGTTAATCTGCGCGAAGTGCTGGACCGGGCCGCAGTCACCGGGAACCGGGAGGCGCTTCTCCGCCAAATGCGCATGGTCTACGATGACGGAGACCTTCCGGAGGGGTGGCCCGGGCGCATCGGACTGCTGGCGGACATGCTCGAGGACGAGGGCGCCGTGGACGCGGCCGCCCTGGTGCGGGGCGAAGAAGACCATGAGGCCGCGGCGGCGGAGAGACGGGTGCGCAAGGCGCTGCTGCGCCGGGACATCCCCGGGGCCACCGCCGAAGCCCGCAACATGCTGGCCGCCATCCCGCCCGAGTGGCTTGACCGCGCCGAGACAAGGGAATCCCTGCACACCACGGTCGCGGCCGTTCTGGGACTCAACGGGGAGCGGGAAGCCGCACGCGCATTCCTGGCGGAGGGAACAGCGCCCGCGGAGCGGAACGACTGGCGGACGCCCCTCGTGAAGCTTCTCGCGGAGGGAGACGTGGCCGCCGCCCAGGAAAGTGTCTTTCACCTGAGGACGCGCATCCCCTGCCCCGTGCCCGACCTGCCGGCCGCCTTTCTTTGCGCCATGGGGCTTCCTGAATGGGTGGTGCCGGCGGGGGAGGCCGCGCTCTGCGGTCCGTGACCGCCGGGGGCCGTCTCAGAACTCGTCGTCGGATCCCATATGGCGCTCCAGCTTGTCCCCGTAGTAGGCAAGCTCCTTCACCGACAGCTTCACCACTTCGGGGGTGGCGTCCGCGCGGGGAATGTTGTGGAGCAGCGCCATGCGGTCCGCCCCCTCCTTGTCCGAAAGGAGGGTGAAGGCGCCGTTGGCAATGCGGCTGTTGGTGCGGAGAAGCCACTCAAAGACCTGGGGGTTCACCTCGCCGCAGAAAGTGTATATCTGGACCATGCGCCGCTTGTCCTTGGTCTCGTGCGGCATGATGTAGACTCTCTGCGTCCGCTCGTTGGCCAGGCGCACGGTCACCACAAACCCGTTCTCGTGGGGCTCCACGATGCGCGCGGGGGCCCGCTCGCAGGACACCGCGAGGTCGCGCAGGGTGGGCTCCTGCCGGCTCTTGGCCCGCGCGGGGAGCAACGCGTTAATTGAGTCCATGGACCGCTCCACCTGCAGCCGCACATCCATGTCCGTGTCGTTGCGGTGGGAATGAAGCGCCATAAGCGCCCCCTGCGCCAGCTTTCCCAGAACCTCGGCCGCGTCGCGCCGTGCCACCCAGCCGCTCTCACGGTCTTCCAGCCGGCCCACCAGTTCGCGAAATTGATCCAGCATGCCCGTTCTCCTTCTGCTCTTTCATTCTACCAAGCCCGCGCGCTCCGCGCAACGCCGCCCCATGCCAAATACGGGGCGTGCCACGACCGTCGGGGAATGGTGCGTTCACCGCCCCGCAAAATCCCCCTCCTCACCCTGTGAACACTGCGGTTCCTGTCTTTTCCGATTATCTGGCAAACACCGCATTTTGGCGATTTTTCGCGCCCCTCCGACTTCTTGCCCCGACCGCCCAGGTGCCGCTGCCGGAGGGCCTGGGATGCGTTTGCGGAAACAAGACTGTCAAAAACACGTCTTCTCCGCCCCGTTAAGGTTGAAAAGTGCGAAAAGGTTTGGTACAATGCGGAGACCTAACGAATGGTAGGTATACTCCCGCGCGCGGCTTGGGCTGGCCTCCTAGGGGCGTCAGATTCAAGAAAGAGCCGGGGCGGGGATGGCCATTCAACAGTTGAAAACGCGTTGCGGGCCTCTGGAGGGCCGGCGGCGCGCGGAGGCCGGAACCACGGCCGTTCAAACGCGGGGATTGTGTCCCGCCGCAGTAGGGCGGGCTTGATCGCCAGAGTTACCCAACCAGGAAAGGACTTTGCACCATGGGGAACGATGAGAAGAAAGCCATCAGCTCGTTAATGACGGAGAACCGCACCTTCGCCCCGCCCCCGGAGATCACGAAGGACGCCCATATCAAGAGCATGGAGGAGTACGAGAAGATGTGGAAGGCGTCCATCGAGACGCCGGACGCCTTCTGGCTGGAGCAGGCCAAGTCGCTGACGTGGTCCAAGTTCCCCACGAAATCCCTGGAGTACAACTGGAACACCGAGGGCCGGGTCATTGAGCACACATGGTTCAAGGACGGCCAGCTGAACGTGTCGGTGAACTGCCTGGACCGCCACCTGGGCACGCCGCGCGAGAACAAGGTGGCGCTGATCTGGCAGGGCGAGCCGGAAGACGACGTGGTCAAGATCACGTACAAGGAGCTCCACAAGGAGGTCTGCAAGTGCGCCAACGTGCTCAAGAGCCTGGGCGTGAAGCGCGGAGACCGGGTCTGCATCTACCTGCCGATGATCATCGAGCTTCCGGTGGTGATGCTGGCCTGCACGCGCATCGGCGCGATCCACTCCATCGTGTTCGGCGGATTCAGCGCGGACGCCATCGCGACGCGCGTCGAGGACGCCGCGTGCAACGTGCTGGTCACGTCGAACGTGTCGCTGCGGTCGGGCAAGCACATCAGCCTGAAGGCGATCGCGGACGAGGCGCTTGCGAAGCCCGCCTGCGCGTCCATCGAGAAAGTGCTGGTGGTGAAGCGCAACGCCGAGCCGTGCAACATGGCCGCCGGCCGCGACGTGGCCTACGATGAGCTGATGGCGTCCGCGTCGGACGTGTGCGAGCCCGAGGCGATGAACGCCGAGGACCCGCTGTTCATCCTGTACACCTCCGGGTCCACGGGCAAGCCCAAGGGCGTGGTGCACACGACGGCGGGTTACCTGCTGCACACGTCGCTGACGCACAAGCAGGTGTTCGACATCCGGGAGGACGACATCTTCTGGTGCACGGCGGACATCGGCTGGGTGACGGGCCACTCCTACATCGTGTACGGCCCGCTGGCCAACGGCGCGACGTCGCTCATGTTCGAGGGCGTGCCGACCTACCCCGACGCCGGGCGCTTCTGGCACATCGTGCAGAAGTTCCAGTGCACGCAGTTCTACACCGCCCCGACGGCGATCCGCGCGCTCATCCAGAAGGGCGACGAGTGGGTCAACAAGTACGACCTGGGCTGCCTGCGCATCCTGGGCTCCGTGGGCGAGCCGATCAACCCCGAGGCGTGGATGTGGTACCACACGGTGGTCGGCAAGGGCCGCTGCCCGATCATGGACACGTGGTGGCAGACGGAGACCGGCGGCTTCATGATCGCACCGCTCCCCGGCGCGATGACCCTGAAGCCGGGCAGCGCGAGCCGCCCCGTCTTCGGCGTGGACCCGGTCATCCTGCGCGACGACGGCAGCGAGGCGGATGTGAACGAGGGCGGCAAGCTCTGCATCCGCAAGCCCTGGCCGGGCATGATGCGGACCATGTGGGGCGACCATGACCGCTTCGTGGACACCTATTTCACCATGTACAAGAACATGTACTTCACGGGCGACGGCTGCCGCAGGGACCAGGACGGCGACTTCTGGCTCATGGGCCGCATTGACGACGTGGTGAACGTTTCCGGCCACCGCATCGGCACCGCCGAGGTGGAGAGCGCGCTGGTGAGCCACCCGAAGGTGGCCGAGGCCGCCGTGGCCCCCATGCCGCACGACATCAAGGGCCAGGCCCTGTACGCCTATGTGACCCTGGTGACCGGCGTCGAGGAGAGCGACGGGCTGCGCAAGGAGCTGGTCCAGCATGTGCGCAAGGAGATCGGCCCGATCGCCGCGCCCGACGTGATCCAGTTCGCCCCGGCGCTGCCCAAGACGCGCTCCGGCAAGATCATGCGCCGCATCCTGCGCAAGATCGCCGAGAACGCCACGGACCAGATCGGCGACACGACCACGCTGGCCGACCCCGCCGTGGTGGATCACCTGGTCGCCGAGCACGACCGCCTGCTGAAGAAGTAGGAGGAACCCGGTAACATGAGACGGCCGTGCGCGCCCCGATGACACCCGTCGGCGCGCACGGCCTTCTTGCGGAGCGTTCACGCCTCCGGAAGGGGGCCCAACAGGAGACAACGCGATGGACAGCCCCGGCACGATTAAGAACCACGGCTGGACGGTGACCCTTGCCGCGATCGGCATCAACCTGGCCCTGGGCATTCTCTACTCCTGGAGCGTCATCAGCAAGGCGGTCCCCGCCGAATGGGGATGGACCGAGTCGGACAAGTCGCTCCCCTACGCGGTGGCGTGCCTGACCTTCTCGCTGATGATGGTCCCCGCCGGCCGGCTGCAGGACAAGGTGGGCCCGCGCTTCGTCGCCAGCGTCGGCGGCGTGCTGGTCGGCCTCGGCATGATCCTGGCCAGCTTCTCCACGAGCCCGGTCATGTTCATGGTCGGCTTCGGGCTGCTGGCCGGCACCGGCATCGGGTTCGGCTACGCGGCCGCCACGCCGCCCGCGGTCAAGTGGTTCCCGAAGGAAAAGGTGGGCCTGATCGCCGGCCTTGTCGTCAGCGGGTTCGGCCTGGCCTCCGTCTACACCGCCCCCCTGACCACCTGGCTGGCGCAGCAGTACGGCATCAGCCAGGCCATGCTGATCCTCGGCGCGGCCTTCCTGGTCGTCGTGGTGCTGCTGTCGCAGCTGCTGAAGGCCCCGCCCGCCGGGTACAACCCCAACGCGAAAACCGCCGGCGCGGGCGGCGCGGCGGCGCCCGCCGACGACTACACACCCATGGAGGTGCTGCGGACCCCGCAGTTCTACCTCCTGTGGTTCATGTACGCCTGCGGCGCGGGCGCCGGCCTCATGGTCATCGGAAAGCTGGCCGCCATCGCCCAGCAGCAGGCAGGGCTGGCCCTGGGCTTCGTTCTGGTCGCGGTGCTGGCCGTCGGCAACGGCGCGGGGCGCATCGCTTCGGGCATGCTCTCCGACAAGATCGGCCGCAAGCCGACACTGTTCATCGCCTTTGTTTCCCAGGCCGTGCTGATCTTCCTGATGTCGCGCGCGGCGGCGGGCAATTTCCTCGGAAATGCCGTGGTGCTCAGCCTCCTGTCCGCCCTGATCGGCGCGAACTACGGCGCGAACCTCGCCATCTTCCCCAGCATCACGAAGGACTTCTACGGCCTCAAGAACTTCGGCGTGAACTACGGCCTGGTCTTTACCGCCTGGGGCTGCGGCGGGTTTGTGCTCGCCTTTGCCGCGGGAAAGGCGTACGACGCCTACCACACCTTCGACGTGGCCTTCTACGGGTCCATCGTGCTGCTCATCGCGGCCGCCTGCGTCACCTTCCTGGTGAAGGCGCCCAAGCAACGGGGCGCCTGATTCCCCTGTGCCGGCCTTCGGGGCGGCCCGCTGAGACGCGGGCCGCCCCTTTCTTATCAGGCAGGAAATCCCCTTTCCGCTGCCCCGGAAATGGGGGGAGAATGTCGGGAGGGCGCGCCGTTTTGTCCGCATATTCGGGTCCATGGCAAACAGATGTGATCAGGGCAATCGCACTAAAATGTCCCTCGAGAAACGCCTGCGAGCGGCATGGACGTCCCTTGGTTATGTGATTCTGTCTTTGTTGTCCCAACGGGACATCCGCCTATAGCCCAGGCCAGGCCGCCGCC
>JAAYBR010000151.1 GCA_012730045.1 Candidatus Hydrogenedentota bacterium
GTCCCCGCATTCTCCCGTTTGCGCCTTCCTCTGCGCCCTCTGCGTCTCTGCGTTGAGTCTTGCCTTCAGAACCGCGAGGGCATTCATCAGGCTCGGGTCATCGCGGTGCCCGGTCTGGAAGGCGGCAGCGAGCTGCCGCACTCCAAGGCGCGCTTCGCGCGCGTGCTTGGGGGTGGGGGCTGTGCCTGTGCTTTGGTGGACGTTGTGGACGGGGTGGACTTGGTGGGCCGGAAAGGAGCGGCGTATCCCGCAGTCCGGGCCCTGCCTTGCCTTGTCTCCTGCCCCTACTTCCAGAGCACTCTTGCCACGAAGAGCGCGCCTTTGGCGCCGCGTTTCCGGGCGTCGTCGTTCCAGACACCCTCGCCGACGGTGACCCAGGACTCGGCGGGGGTCATGGCGGCGGCGCCGAAGTTTCCGAGGGCGGCGCCGCGCTCGGGGATGAGGACGCGCTCGGTGGCGCGGAGGACGTGGAGGGCTTCGGGGTCCACCTGGGCGATGAAGAGGGGGGCGCGGTTGCGCATGACGTGGTCGTTGTTCGCGCCGCGACGGGTGTAGACGAGGAAGAGGGCGTTTTCCGTGGCGAGCCAGTGCTGCTGGGTGTTGTAGGAGCCCAGTTCCGCGCCGTCGTCAAAGGTCCAGGGCTTGATGGGGTCGTAGTGGAGGCCGTCGGCGCCGGAGGTGACATAGGCGCGGGCGTCGTTGCGCAGGGTGAGGAAATAGCGCCCCCGGTGCTTCACCATGGACGGTTCGCAGAGCCCGCGCCCGCCCTCAACGCTCATGCTGTTCCCGTGCTCAACGTAGGAGACGGTGGTCCCGTCGAACCGGAACCGCCCCACGGAGACGGTGTAGTCCTCCTTGGCGTTGCGTCCGTGGTAGAGCGGCAGGAGCAGGGAGCCGTCAGGCTCGACGATCCACTGCGAGCAGGCGTTGCGGCAGAAGGCGAACATGGGGTCTTCGGGCATCTCGATGAGCTTCCAGGCGGTCCACGTGCGCGCCTCGGGGTCGAAGACCGTGTAGGCCGTCTGGTCGAAGCGGCCCTCGCGCTCGACCAGCGCGCCGCCCTCGCGGTACATGAGCTGCGCGCCGATGGCGATGACCTTCCCGGTCGGCGCGTGCCAGCCGGGGGTCACGTCGCACACGGCGACGATCTCGCCGTCCGGTCCCTTGCGCCAGGCGAACTCGGGGATGGTCACGGGCCCGGTCCAGGTTTTGCCCAGGTCCTCGGACAGCATGTAGTACAGCTCGGAGTAGAAGTCTGAGACTTGGAGGTGCTTCTGGAGCGTCATGACGGCCAGCGGCGCGCCGTCCTTCCCCTTCCCCGGCACGGCGGTCGCACGCGGGTGGAACCAGAGGAACTTGCCGTCGTCGTGCTCCACCGGCACGTCCAGCACGATGTCATACCCGGCGGGGGTCGGGGGCTGCGTCCAGGCGACAGGGGCCGCCAAGAACAGCGCCAGCGCGACAAGCTTCCTCATTTCCCTTCTCCTTTCAAGCCCGGCGCGTCAGATCCGCAGATAGATCTTGCGCCGGTTCAGATACCAGACCACTAGGAACGTGAACGCCACGGAGACCGTCATCTGAAGGAAATAGGCCCAGTCCTCGCCGACGGCGAGCGCGATGTTTCCCCCGACAAACCGCTCGGCGAACTCGTTGAAATCCATGAAGTTGCGGATCAGGTAGATGGTCAGGGGATTCACGCCGATCCACATGAAGGGGGCGGTCCACCAGCGTATCTGCCAGACGTCCACGACGAGGTAGAAGAGCCCGAGCAGCACGAGGCTCCAACCGCCGGCTACCAGCACGTAGGAGGAGGTCCAAATCTTCTTGATCACGGGGAACTGGAGGCCCCACAAGTGGCCGAGGGACACCAGCACCGCGCCGACGGCCATGAACAGGACCGCCTTCCGCGCGGGGGAATGCTTTTCGGACTTGAGAAACAGCGCGGCGAGCACGCCCATCAGGGCGCTGGCGACGGCGGGGAAAGTGCTCAGCATCCCCTCGGGGTCCCAGGTGCCGTCGTTCTTGCGCCCTGGGAGCCACCAGGCGTCCAGCAGGTTCGCCCAGTTCTCCTCCGGGGCAAACGAGACCGTCTCCCGGCCGGGGATGGGGACAAAGCAGAGCAGCGCCCAGTAGCCGGCGAGGAGGGCAACGGCCACGCCCAGCATCCCGCGCCAGCCCAGGTGGCAGAAGAGCAGCCCCGCGAAGAGATAGCACAGGGCCAGCCGCTGGAGCACGCCCATCCACCGCGCGTCGCCCGGCGCCACGCCGCCGGAATACAGCACGCCCAGCAGGAACATGATCACAAAACGCTTCAGGATGCGGCGGTAGGCGCCGCGCCGCCCGTCGGTGGCGAGAATGCGCTCCAGCGAAAAGACGACCGACATGCCGACAACGAAGACAAACAGCGGGAAGATCAGGTCGTGGAAATGGAAGCCCTCCCAGGGCACATGCTTCATCTGGGGCTCAATCCACCCCTTGACCGGGTCGCCGAGCATGCGCAGCACCCCCAGCATGAACCCGGTGCCGCCGGTGATCCAGAACATGTCAAACCCGCGCAGCACGTCCACGCTGAGCATCCGCCCGCCGGTCTTGGTCTCTTCCGCAGCCATGAAACCTTCCTTCACCGTCCCGAACACCGCCGCGCCGCCCTACTCCGCGAAGCGCCGCGGCATTGTACGCCCCAAACAGCCCGCAGCACCAGTGGAGGTGGGACGCGGGGCGATTCCGACAAGAGATTGCCGCGTCGGCCGGGGCGGCCGACTCGCAATGACGGGTTAAGCGGCGGTCCCGCACTGAACCGGCGTTCAATGCGTCATGGCGAGCCCCTGACCGCCCGGGGGCGGGAATATCGTTGAAGAAAGGCGTGTCAGGCGTCAGATGTCGCGGGAGCCCCCGCACGTCCTTGGCGAGTCCGTCTGTTGAGTGGAGTGCGGAGGCAGAGCGA
>JAAYBR010000152.1 GCA_012730045.1 Candidatus Hydrogenedentota bacterium
GCGCCTGGCGGTAGCCCTGCTCGAACAGATTGATCACCCGGAGCCAGCGCGGATCGCGCGCCGTGAACGGCGCATAAATCCAGTCCCAGGAGAAATTGCCGACGGCCACGGCCGGCAGGCCGGCCTCGGCCGCGGCTTCGAGCGGAATGGACGGAATGTCGGCCACGACCAGGTCCGCTCCCTCCCCGCGCAGGAACTCCGCCTCGATGTCCACCAGCACCGGCCGCTCGGCCGCCAGCTCCAGAGCCTCGTCCAGCGTCGCGTCCACATCCACCCGGATCGAATCCTTCTGCACCATGCCCACATCGAAAGCCCCCGGACGGACCGTCAGGCGGCCGTCCGCTTCCTGCAGGCGGCTGCTAAGGAACACCTCAGGCAGGTCGGTCGTGACCGTCACCCGGATGTCCGAATGCCGCGCCAGCAGCGCCGCGAGAATGTCGCACGACCGCACCCCGTGGCCGTAGCCGTGCGCCGTGATGTAGTAGGCGATGTGCATGAAGCTTACCTTACTCCACCCGGCCGCCCCGCTGAATCCCAAAATTACGGGCCGCTTGCCAAACTCCTGCGGAATTGTTGCAAGAGAGTATTCAGGAGTCAGAATGTCGCAATGCCAGGAGACGGTTCAGTGGCTGTTCATTCTGAATCCTGAATCCTGGATTCTGAATCCGGCGCGGGTAAAACGGAGTTTTGCAAGCGGCTCTACGCTTTTCATTCCCTTGGCCGCCCCGGCCTGCTAGGATGCTTCACCGCATGAAACGAGGAATTGTCATGACTCCCAGCCGACCCGCCTGCCGCCATTGGCCCTTCTGGGCCGCCATTGCCGCCCTCGCCGCCATCCTGGGCCTCAGTCTGCTGATCAACCTGGCCGCCGTCGGCGTCCTCGCCGGCTCGTCCCGCTCCGGCCCCTCTACGCAGGGCGAGGACGAATTTCCGTCCTTCGCCGAGACCCATTCCTGGGGAACCGGCACCGCCAAGGTCGTGCGCATCGCCTTTACCGGCATTCTGACCCGCCAGCTCGACGGCGGACTCTTCGGCAGCACCGACCCCGTCGACGCCACCCTCCGCCAGATCCGCGCCGCGCGGCAGGATGACGATGTCGCCGGCATCCTTCTGGAAATTGATTCGCCCGGCGGCGAAGTCACCGCCTCGGACGAAATCCACCGCGAGCTGATGCGGTTCAAGGAAAGCCGGGACGGCCGCGTCATTACCGTCCTGGTGCATGACCTGGCGGCGTCGGGCGGGTTCTATATCGCCCTGCCCGCCGACCGCATCGTCGCCCAGCCCACCGCCATGGTCGGCTCCATCGGTGTGCTGATGCAGACCCTCAACATCCAGGGGCTCGGCGAAAAGCTGGGCGTGACCGACACCACCATCAAGTCCGGCCGCAACAAGGACATGCTCAATCCCTTCCACCCGGTGGATCCCGAGCAGGTCCGGCTGCTGCAGACCGCCGTGGACACCATGCATGATCGCTTCGTGGAACTGGTCGCCGAAGGCCGGAACCTCTCCAAAACCAAGGTGCGCGCTCTCGCCGACGGCCGGCTGTTCACTGCCCGCGAGGCCCTGGACCTGCGCCTGGTGGATGCCATCGGCTACTGGGAGGATGCGCTGGCCGAAACCGCCGGCCTCCTCGGCGTGGAAACCGTCCGGGTGGTGACCTACCGCGACGAAACCGGCCTCTTTGAAAAGCTGTTCGGCGCGAAAAGCCCCATCCCTGGCCTCCACGCCCTGCTGTCCGCCGCCGCCGTCCCCCGCCGCCTCTACCTCTGGCGGCTTTGAGCCAAATGTTAAATGTATAGACTTCACCCTCCCGGAGGGTGAAGTCTATACATTATACTTTTGAAGCGGCGGCCGGCGGGTTGCGATTGCGTTTCCGCCCCGCGTTTGATTTCATGACCCGCTGAGCATTCCCCCATGGCCAAGTCCACCCATCTCTACGACGAAAGCAAGATCCAGACGCTGTCCGCGCTGGAACACATCCGCAAGCGCACGGGAATGTACATCGGCCGGGTGGGCGACGGCACCCAGTACGACGACGGCATCTATGTCCTCCTCAAGGAGGTCATTGACAACGCCGTGGACGAATTCATCATGGGCTA
>JAAYBR010000153.1 GCA_012730045.1 Candidatus Hydrogenedentota bacterium
GGGCCGGAAAAGTAGACGCGCCATCTTGGCGCGTTCTTGGGGTTTTCGTTGGCCCAAAGAACGCGCCAAGATGGCGCGTCTACTTTGCGGGCGTTCTCGCCGACTTACTTCATTAGCAGCGAAGCGACGCCATCTCGTTCTCGGCATCGCCACGGTTCTCACAGCGCCTTCTCCGGCGATCCGGCCCGCGCCTTGGCGGTTTTGCAACACGTCGTGAACGTGCTACACTGGAAACGAAATTCCCCGGAAGCATGAAGGAGGTTTTCCCGTGGGCGACAAAGGGGTGTGGATCATTGCCGCCGTGCTGGCGGCGGGCCTGGCCGCGCTCATCGCGCTGCGGGGGGTGCCGTCCGCCCCGGCGCCCCCCGCCGCGCCCGAAGCGGCGGCGCCTCCCGCGCCCGAGGCCCCCGAGCCGCCCGAACCGCCCGCGCCCGCGCCCGTCACCGGTGAGATGGTGGATAAGCTGCTTTACGGCATGACCTATGAAAACGTCATGGAGCGGTTCGGCCGCGAGTCGGACGAGACGGAGACGGAATACGAGCAGGGAACGCCGGGGTACACCTCTCCCTCCGTGACGGTGTGGCACCGGTGGGACAATCCGGACGGGTCGGCCGCCCGGGTGGGGTTTGTGAACCAGAAACTGGAAAGAAAGGTCTTTGTGGACGCCGCGGGGGGCACCTCGGGCGGCACGGAGCCGGAACTGTGGAAAGACAAGGAGTTCAAGCTATGAAGAAAGCCGTGGCCCTCATCCTGCTGGCTTGTTTCGCGGGTGCCGTCGCCGCGCAGGAGGTCTCCCTCCGGGTCATGTCGTTCAATGTCCGCTACGGCACCGCGCCGGACGGCGAGAACGCCTGGCCCAAGCGCAAGGACATCGTGGTGAACTGCGTGAAGCAGGCGGACGCGGACATCATCGGCCTCCAGGAGTGCCTGGAGTTCCAGGCGCGGCACATTGTGGCCGGGCTGCCGGAGTACCAGTGGGTCGGCGTGAGCCGCGACCCCAACGGCAAGGGCGAGATGACGGCGGTGCTCTACCGCACGCGGAAACTTTCGCCGGTGCTGGTGCGGCATTTCTGGCTGAGCGAGCAGCCGGAGGTGCCGGGGTCCATTTCGTGGGACTCCAGCCTGACGCGCATGGCCACCCTCATCCGCTTCCAGCACCAGGAGACCGGGCGTTTCTTCACCTATGTTAACACGCACCTCGACCACAAGGGCGAGCAGGCGCGGGCGGAGGGCATCGGCGTCATCTGCCGGGAGCTGGAGAAGGAGGACCCGGCGCTGCCCGTGATATTGACCGGGGACTTCAACGCCAAGGCGGGCGCGAGCGCGCCCCATGCCCGGGCCATGGAAGCGGGCCTGCGCGATGCGTGGGTGGAGGCGCCGGAGAAGAAGGGGCCGCCCATCACCTGGTCGGCCTTTGCCGCGCCCAAGGGGGGGGAGGAGAGCCGGATTGACTGGGTGCTCTTCCGGGGGAACGTTTCCGCCCGGTTCTGCGAGACGGTGCTGTACAACGAGGACGGGCGTTATCCCACGGACCACTTCCCGGTGCTGGCGGGCCTAACCCTGGCCCCCTGACCGGCCCGGCTTTCCAGGCGGCCGCCGCTTCCCCGGGAAGGGCGGCCGCTTCGCCTTTTCCGGGCGGGGCCCGGCGGACGCGCCCCGCGGGCGGGCGGCGGACGGCCTGGGCGGCGCGACGGCGGCCTCGGGCTTGCGCAGGATGAAGAGGTAGTTGAACCCGCGCAGGAAGAAATTCCCCTCCACCGCGGCGGTGTGCCAGTGGTTCAGGTCCAGCTTCTTGTTGCGGCGCACGACGGAAACGATGTCCACAGGCTCGAAGAGCCGGCACATCCGGTGGAACAGCTCGAAGCCGATGGGCATGAAGGGCTTCCCCTTCTCAAAGGAGTCGGAGACGTAGAGCGCCATGTGGCGGCCCGGCCGCAGGACGCGGTGGATTTCCGAGAGCACCCCCTCCATGGCCCGGTAATATTCCGGTCCGCCCGCGTGCAGCTTGCCGATGCAGGCGGGATCGTCGCCGTAGTCAATGTGCGTGGAGTAGGGCGGGTCCACGAAGACAAAAGCCGCCTTCCCGTCCTCCAGGGGCAGTTTTCGCGCGTCGCTGCGGAAGATGTCCGGCCGGGTCGGCTGGAGGTCGTAGCCCAGCGCGCGGCGGCCCAGATCGCGCGCCACGTCCAGCGTGGTGCCGCTGCCGGCCATGGGGTCCACCACGAGGTCCTTGGGCCTGGTATAGCGCTGAAGCAGGTTCCACAGGATGTAGGCCGGTGTCGCGCCCTGGTAATTCTTGTCCCCCTGGCGCTCGTTGCCGTACTGCTGTGAGGGAAAATCCCACAGCGTGGTGGTCATCAGTTCCGGTTTCGGGGCCACTCCGGCGCTCCTCCTCCGCAAGGGGGCTTTGGGTTAGGAATCCAGCGCCTTCTGCACCGCGTCCGTCAGGACCTTCTCAAAATCCGGCGGCATGCCCGGAAAGACCTCGGAGACCATCCCCTTCCGGTCAACGACCACGATGAACGGGATGCCCTGCACCCCGTAGAGGTTGCCCACCTTTGCGTCCTTGTCCATCGGCACCGGCATGTCCATCTTTCTGGACTCCAGGAACTTGGTGACCGTCTCCGGGGGCTCCGCCTGGTTGATGGCGTAGAGTTTCACCCCCTTGTCCGCGTGGGCGTGCACCACTTTTTCAATGACCGGCATGGCCTGGCGGCAGGGGCCGCACCAGGTGGCCCAGAAGTCCAGCACCACGACCTTGCCCTTTTCGGCGGAAAGGGTCATCTCGCCGCCCTTGAGCAGCGGCAGGGTGAAGTCCGGCGCGGGGCTCCCCGTCTTCAGGGACGATTCCCGCCCGGTGCCGGGTTCGGGCTCCTTGCGGTCTTGAACCTTCACCCCCTCGGGGGCCGTGAAGACAAACTGCTCGTCCTTGAGTTCGGGATTAATGCGCCAGTTCGAAAACTGGAACACCACCTCGGCGGTGATCTTGCTTCCCCCGTGCGCCGAGGCGGAGACGCCCTTGGAAAGGTCCGCATTGAGCTGGACAAGCCGGCGCGTCTCCCCCGGCGCAAGCCAGGCGATGACATCAAAGCCCTCGTAGGCAAGCGCGATGCCGTCGCAGGCGAGGCCGCCGATCTCGCGCGTGCCGGCATGGGTCACGGACTGGGCGTCGTTCACCAGCGCCGCGTTCCCGTGGAGATAATCAGCCAGCCACATGCCCGGCGCCTTGAGCAGGCCGCCCAGGGCGGCGCTAACCAGAACATCCCTGGGCACTTCCTGCTCCAGCCGGTCCGCGCGCTTCTCCGCAGGCAGGTACACATTGTGCACCTTCCCGTTGCTGATGATCCGCACCTCGCCGTTGCCCCCCTTCTGAGACAACCGCTGATACAGGTCGGTCGTGCCGCGAAGCAGCATTTCCCCCGAGAACTCCTCCTCATTCACCTCGTCTCCTCCGTCAGAAGCCTTTACCACCCGGGTGCTTGCGGAGAAATCCACCCCCAGGGAGGAAAACGCGGCGGTATCCCGCATGGCCTTTTCCAGCAGGGCCTTTGCGTTCTCATCCCCCTCCTGCGCCAACGCCGGCAACGCTGCGGCGCACGCCGTCGCAATCAACAACTTCACGAAACACACCATCCGTTTCTTCAGCAGGTCCATTCTGGAAAAGCCTCCTGTTGGCGCCGTCCCGCCCTTCTGTCCGCCTCTGAAACACTTAGTGCCAGCGGTCCATTTCAGGCAAACACCGTACGGCTTCGCATTCTTATACCATATCTTGCCTTGCCCGCACCGTCTTCTTTTCGGGGAGGTTTCCGGCACTTCTTCCCCCCGCTCTCCTCCCCTTCCCGCATTCTTCCCCCTGTTTTTCCCGGTTTGTCAAGAAATAACTTTCCCTTTTTGGGCCGAAAATGACCGTTTTTGTCGTTGAACACTGGCTTGGAACGTGCTAAAATGGAATTGACTTCAGGGTGGCATGGAGGGTTCGTGACCCTCATAACCGAGAGAGAAAAGGCTCCATCATGGCGATGATGCGTCCTGCATCCGGTCCGTCCAAGGGAAAAGGACAGAAGCGCCTGGGCTCTCTTCTCGTGGAGGAGGGCGTCGCCACCCAGCAACAACTGGAAAGCGCCCTGGCCGTGCAGGAGGAGAAGGGCGGGTACTTGGGCGCCATCCTGGTGGAGCTCGGTCATCTGACCCAGGACCGCCTGACAGAGTTTCTTTCCAAACAGTGCCAGATTCCGCACGTCAGCCTGATTGGCTACGAGATCAACGAGCAGTTCACCAAGCTGGTGCCGGAGGAGATTTGTCTCCGCCTGAACGTGCTGCCGATAGACAAGCTGGCGCGCATCCTCACGGTGGCCATGGTGAACCCTCTGGACGCCGAGGCGCTGGAGGAGGTGCAGAAGCACTGCCCGGACCTGCGCATCAAGCCCATCCTCTGCTCTTGGGACCATTTCAGAATTGTCACGGAGCGGCTTTTTGGGAAGGCCCCCGTGCCGCGCTCCGCGGAATACTCCATTCTGACCCGCGAGCACTCCCCCGCCAAACCCAAAACACCCGAAGAGCGGGCGGCCAGGCAAAAGGCCAGGGACACCGCCCCGGGCATGCTGGACGACGAGGATGAGGACATGCAGCCGGCCCCGTCCCGCCCGCCAACGCGCGGGCTGGGAGCCGGCCTGCAGACCATCTCCGCCGACAGTGCCCGGCAAATCGGGGCCGCCCTCAGCGAGGGCCTGCAGGAAAACCTGGCCGATCTTCTTCTGGCCATGCGCGAGAACCGGGCCGCGTCCCCCGCCGCCGACAACGGCGCGGCGGCCCTTGCCGAACTGACCACCGCCCTTCGGGACTCCATGGAAAGTTCCATCCAGTCGCTGGCGGGGGAACTCCGCACGAGCCTGGACGGGTTGAAGGAAAGCTGGCCCCAGGCCCCCGCCGGGGACGGGGATGACCGGCTGGCGGCCATGCTCCGGGAGCAGCTCGGCGCCGCGGTTGCAGAGGCCATGCAGCCCCTGACGGCGCAGCTGGCCGGGGTGGCCGCGGAGATTCGCAAAGGGACCGAACAGGAGCCGGCGGCCCCGCCGGATTTCGCGGCCCTGGCGCAGGGCATCCAGGACGGCGTGGGCGCCGCGGTGGGCGGAGCCCTCACGTCGGTCAGCGCGGAGCTGCGCTCCCTGAACGAGCTCCAGCAGCGCGCCCCCGACGGCCCCTCCCCTTCGGAATGGGCCGACGCCGCAAGCCAGAGCGTGGGGGCGGTGGTCCGGGACGCCCTGGAGCAGCTGGGCGAAAGCCTCCGCAAGACGCTCGAGGGGCAGGCGGAAACAAGGACCCAGTCGGAGCAGGAATTCTCCCTGTTGGCGCAGGCCCTCCAGGAGGGCGTGGCCCACGCCGTGGAGGAGTCCATGGCCGGCATGACCGTCCAGCTGAAGTCCGCCCTCGCGCGCACCGAGTCCGCCGACGCGGAAAGCCGCAATGAGGCGGCCACCGCCCTGGCGGAACGGCTGGCGGAGGCGGTGAACCGGGGGCTGGCGGAGCTTCGGGACGCCCAAAAGGGGCAGGAGTCGGAGCTGGCCCGCGTCGCGGAGACGGCCCTGTCGGCCATCGCCGGGGAAAGCCGGAACGCCCTCACGGCGCAGCAGGAGGAGCTGGCCCGCATCGCGCAGACGACGCTTCAGTCCATCCGCGAGGCCCGGGAAAGCCAGGAGAGCCAGCAGTCGCAGCTGGCGAAGATCGCCGAGGCGGCCACGCAGTCCGTCAAGCAGACCACCGAGCTGATCGAGTCGCACCTGGTGGCGGAGAACAACCGCCGCGACCTCATGCGCCGGCGCAAGAACCGGCACGCCTCCGTGGCCCCGTTCGGCCTGGCGCCGGACGCGGACCCGGACGAGGCGACGCGGGTGGACGAGTCGGACGGCCGCATCATGGACGCGCTGGACTCGGAAATCCCCCTGGAGTCGCTCACCTTTGAAAACTATTTCCCGGGCAAGGTCAACGCCTTCACCTTCAAGGTGGCGCAGGCCGTGGCCGCCGGGCCCGGGGGCGAGTACAACCCCCTCTTCCTGTACGGGACCGTCGGGTGCGGCAAGACCCACCTCATCAGCGCCATCGGCAACACCATCCTGACGGGCGGCGGCAAGAAGGCCAAGACCCCCGCGCCGCGCGTGGGGTATGTCTCGGCGAGCCACTTCGCCCGCCGGATGGCGGAGGCGGTGGCGGAGGGCGCGCTGGACGCCTTCCGCGAGAACTACTGCCACTGGGACGTGCTCATCCTGGACGACATCCAGTTCCTCGGGGGCCGGGTGGAGGCGCAGGAGGAGTTTTTCCACATCTTCAACGCCCTCCACCAGCAGGGGCGCCAGATCATCATCGCGGCGGACAAGGCGCCCGACCGCCTCGGCCTGCTGGAGCAGCGCCTGGTTTCCCGCTTCGCCAGCGGCATCGTGGCGGAGCTCAAGCCGCCCGAGTGGGAAACCCGCATGCAGATACTCAAGCACCAGATGGCGGGGGCGGGGGTGCCGGTTCCCGAGGAAATCCTCTCCCTCATCGCGATGCGCGTGCCGGGCGACGTGCGCAAGATGATCGGCGCGCTGCGGAAAATCACGGCGTTTGCCAGGCTGATCGGAAAGGACATCAGCGTGGAGATGGCCCAGGAAATCCTGAGCCATCTCGGCGCAGAGGAGGCCGCATGAGCGCCCCCGGGCGCCGCGGAGGACGGGTGAACCCATGAAAGTGCAGAAGAAGAAACTCGAGGACATGCTGCTCTCCGAGCACCTTGTCACCAGCGACCAGATCCGGGAGTGCCTGCAGCTCCACCGCACCACCGGGCACAGCCTGCCCCAGCTCCTGGTGGAAAAGGGCTACCTCAGCGAGGAAAACCTCGTCGTCACCATCAGCGAGCACCTGGGCATCCCCCACATCCGCGTCGCCAACTACAACATCCCCAAGGAGGTGCTCAGCCAGGTGCCCGAGGCCCTGGCCCGGCAGTACATGATGCTGCCCGTGTCGCTCACCGGGGAGGTGCTGACGCTGGCCATGGCCGACCCCCTCAACATCATGGCCGTGGACGACCTGCGGATGATCTCAAACTACGAGATCGAGCCGGTCGTGGCGATGATGTGCGAGCTGCGCGAGGCCATAGACCGCCACTACGGCGGCGGCAAGGCCGACAAGATATTCAAGACGCTGACGGCGGCCCAGGCGGAGCGGGACGAGGAGCTTGACGGGGTCCAGGAGATCACGGAGGAGGTGGAGGACGTCTCCAACATGGAGGCGGGGGCGGACGACGAGCCGGTGCGCAACATGACGCGCTTCATCATGTTCAACGCCCTCGAGCGCGGCGCGAGCGACGTGCACCTCGAGCTGTTCGAGAAGCTGGTGCGCGTGCGCTACCGCGTGGACGGGTCGCTGGAGGAGGGCAAGGCCCCCCCGAGGACCATGCATCCAAACATCGTGGCCCGGCTCAAGATCCTCTCCGGATGCCGGATTGACGAGCGCCGCCTCCCGCAGGACGGCCGGTGCCGCATGCGCTACAAGGGGCGCGACATTGACTTCCGCGTGGCGTTCCTCCCCTGCAAATACGGCGAGAAGGTGGTGCTGCGCGTCCTGGACCAGACCACCCTGACCCTGGACCTGGACAAGCTGGGCTTTGAGCCGCAGCCCACCGAGGCCTTCCACCACGCCCTCGGCATGCCCCACGGCATGATCCTGATGACGGGCCCCACCGGCAGCGGCAAGACCACCACCCTCTACAGCGCCCTGCACAAGCTGAACACGGTGGACACCAACATCGTCACGGTTGAGGACCCCATCGAGTACGAGCTCTTCGGCGTGAACCAGGTGCAGGTCAAGCAGCAGATCGGCTTCACCTTCGCCGAGGCCCTGCGCCAGATCCTGCGCCAGGACCCCGACATCGTCATGGTCGGCGAGATCCGCGACGGCGAAACGGCCGACGTGGCGGTGAAGGCCGCCCTCACGGGCCACCTGGTCCTGAGCACCCTGCACACCAACGACGCGGCGGGCGTGTTCCCCCGCCTGGTTGACATGGGGGTGGAGCCCTTCCTCGTGCAGTCCTCCGTGGCGCTGGCCGCGGCGCAGCGGCTGCTGAAACGGGTCTGCCCCGAGTGCAAGGAGGCGATCACCGTGCCTGCGGACGCGCTCGAGCGCTTCCAGTACCAGCCTTTCGACTACATCCCCAACCCGCAGTTTGTGCGGGGGCGTGGCTGCCCAAAGTGCAAGGACACGGGGTACAAGGGCCGGGTCGCCGTGATCGAGGCCATGCTTAACTGGCCGGAGGTGCAGCCGCTGGTGCTCAAGCGCGCCTCGTCCCAGGACATCAAGCGGACGGCCATCCAGTGCGGGATGAGGACCCTGCGCCAGAACTCCCTTTCCAAGGCGGCCCAGGGCCTGACCACGCTTGAACAGGTGCACGAGCACACCATTGCCGACTGACCCCCCCCCGGCGGTGACCGCGCGGGAGAACGCAAGAGAAGGGAGCCCCGATGGCCGAAAGTCTGAGCATCAAAGAACTCCTAACCAAGATGATCCAGGAGGGGGCCAGCGACATGCACATCATCGTGGGCGGCCCGCCCATGATCCGGGTGCACGGGTCGGTGGAGCCGCTGCCGGGCTACCGCCGCCTGACGCCGGAACAGACCCAGGAGCTCGTCTACAGCGTGATGACGGAGCAGCAGGTGGCGGAGTTCGAGGCCACCCGCGAGTGCGACATGTCCTTCGGCATTGACGGTCTGAGCCGGTTCCGCCTCAACGTCTACCGCGACCGCGGGTCCGTCGTGGCGGCGTTCCGCACGATCCCCTTCGAGATCCTCTCCTTTGAGCAGCTGGGGCTTCCCCGGATCATCTCCGACTTCGCCCACAAGCCCATGGGCCTCGTGCTCGTGTGCGGCCCCACGGGAAGCGGAAAGTCCACCACCCTCGCGGCGATCCTGGACAAGATCAACCGCGAGCGCAAGACGCACATCATCACCATCGAGGACCCCATCGAGTACCTGCACTCGCACAAGATGTCCATCATCAACCAGCGCGAGGTGGGCGCCGACACCAACGGTTTCTCGGAGGCCCTGCGCCGCATCCTGCGGCAGGACCCCGACGTGATCCTGATCGGCGAAATGCGCGACCCGGAGACGATCCAGGCGGCGCTGACGGTGGCCGAGACGGGCCACCTCGCCTTCGCCACGCTGCACACCAACGACGCCCTCCAGACCATCAACCGCATCGTGGACGTGTTCCCCTCGGCGCAGCAGGCGCAGGTGCGCACCCAGCTCTCCTTCGTGCTCGAGGGCGTGGTCGTGCAGCAGCTCATCCCGCGGGCCGACGGCCTCGGCCGCGTCCTCTCCATGGAGATCATGATCCCCAACCCCGCCATCCGCTCGCTCATCCGCGCGGAGAAGCTGGAGCAGATACCCTCCATGATCGAGATCGGCAAGGGCGAGGGCATGATGACCATGAACCAGTCCCTCTACCGGCTCATGCGCCGCGGCATCATCACGCCGGACATGGCCTTCAAGCGCACCATGGACCCGGAGGGGCTCCAGAACCTCGTGGAAAAGGGGCTCCGGGATTGAGGGCGCGCCCTGCGGCGGGCGCCGCCGCGGAGCGGGCCGCATGAGCGCCCGCAGGCGCCGGAAGACGCCCGGGGGAAGCCCCGTCTGGCGCCGGGCGGGGGCGTTTCTCCGGCCCGTCTACGACGGGCCGCCCGCCTGGCTCTGGTTTGCCGGACTGGGCCGGACCGCCGCCATCCTCCTCATCGCCGGGGGGGCGCACGCCCTCGTGCGCGATGACCTCGCCTACAACATTCTCATCGGCATCTATCTGGCCGCCGCCGTGTGCGGCCTCTCCTACCTGCACTCCCTGCGCGCCACGTCGCATGTGACCGCCGGCCTCACCTGGACACAGATGCTCCTGGATTTCAGCGTGGTCGCCGCGACGGTGAGCTTCACAGGGGGCCAGGAAAGCGTCTTCGTCTTCCTGCTGCTGGTGGTGGTGCTTGAGGCGGGCGTGCTGCTGGGGCTGGCCCAGGGATTCCTCTTCGCCCTGGGCGCGGCGGTTCTCCTGCTGTGGATGTCGCTCGACAGCACCCTCTCCACAAAAGCCCCCGTCGAGCACTGGTACAGCGTTTCCCTCCAGTGGGTGGCGCTGTTCTGCGCGGCCTTCATCAGCGGCTACTGGAACCTCCGCCTCAGCCGGATGAAGCAGTTCCAGCGGGAAATCCTCGACAACATGAGCGGGGGCTTTCTCCTCGTGGACCGGAACGGGGTGGTGGCGGGGGCCAACCGCGCCGCCTGCGGCATCCTGGGCATTGACGAGGCGCGCCTGCGGGGGCGGCCCGTGGACCAGGCACTGGTCCCCGAGGACGGCTCGGAGTGCCCCGTGGTCACCGCGCTCCGCGAGGGCCGCGACTACCTCAGCTACGAGTGCCCCGTCACCACACGCCGGGGCGGGCTGCGCCTGCTCGGCCTCAGCACGAACCACCTCTACGACGCGCACGGGCGCCTGGAAACCCTGATCGTCTCGTTCACCGACCTGACGGAGATGGAACGCATCCGCAAGGAAATGCTGGTCCAGGCGCGCATGGCCTACATCGGGGAGATGGCCGCGGAGCTCGCCCACGAAATCCGCAACCCCGTGACCTCCATCCGCGGGGCCATGGAGGAGCTTGGGAAGGGCAACCTGCCCCCCCAGACCGCCGGGCGGCTCACGGCGATCACCCTGCGCGAGTCGGACCACCTGGAGAAGGTGGTCTCCGGCTTCCTCGACTTCGCGCGCAACCCCGAACTCCGGCGCTCCACGGTGTCGCTGGCCCGGCTCGCCGGGGAGATGCGCGAACTCTTCGAGAAAAAGCACCCCGGAGTCCGGGTGGAGGTCCGCACCGAGCCGGGGGGGGAGAGCGTCCACGCGGACCCCACCCAGATGCGCCAGCTCTTCATCAACCTGTGCCAGAACGCCGCGGACGCCATGGGGGGCGAGGGACGGCTGGACATCGCCGTCCAGCCCAGGGAGACCACCGTCGAGGTCCGGTTTGAGGACTGCGGCCCCGGCATCCCCCCCGACAAAGTTGCACAGATATTCGAGCCGTTCTATACTGACAAGGAGCGCGGCGTGGGCATGGGCCTCGCGGTCTGCAGCAGGATCGCGGCGGTGCATGACGGCACGATACAGGCCGCGACACGGCCCGGGGGGGGCGCGGTCTTTGTCGTCCGGCTTCCCAGGGCTTTCCCCGCCGCGGCGGAAGGAGACGAACCCGGCCGGACGGCGGCGTCGGGCCCGGAGGAAACCCAAGGGTGACGGCAAGGCACCGTGTGCTCGTCGTGGACGACGAGCTGAGCATGCGCGAGCTTCTCGAGATCGTTCTCGAAAGCGCGGGCTACGAGGTGCACTGCGCCTCCGGCGACGATGAGGCCCGCGCGGCCATGGACGGCGCGCAGTTTGACGCGGCCATGACGGACCTCCACATGGGCGGCGACCGCAACGCGGGCCTGCGCCTGCTGTCGTGGATGCGCGAGGCCGACCCGCGGATGCCCGTGGTGGTCATCACGGCCCACGGCTCGGTGGAGACCGCCGTCGAGGCCATGCGCCTGGGCGCCGCCGACTATGTCCAGAAGCCCTTCCGCTCCAACGACGAGATCCGTTTGCGCGTGGCGCGCGTGGTCTCCGAGCGCAATCTCCGCCGCGAAAACGAGGCCCTCCGAAAGGACCAGGCCCACCGGAGCAATCCGGGGAACATGGTCGGCAAGAGCCCCGCCTTCCTCGAGGTCCTCTCCATGGTGCGGCGCGTGGCCGGGCTGCCGAGCACCGTGGCCGTCTACGGGGAGAGCGGCGCGGGCAAGGAACTTGTCGCCCGCGCGCTCCACCACCTCAGCCTCCGGGCCGAAAAGCCCTTCGTCGCCATCAACTGCGGCGGCATCCCGGAAACCCTCCTGGAAAGCGAGCTGTTCGGCTACAAAAAGGGCGCCTTCACCGGCGCCGGCGAGGACAAGGAGGGGCTCTTTGTCGTCGCCAACGGCGGCACCCTCCTGCTGGACGAGATCGGCGAGATGCCGATGAAGCTCCAGGTGAAGCTGCTGCGGGTGCTGGACAACAACTCCGTCACCCCGGTCGGCGGCACGGCCTCCATCAACGTCAACGTCCGCATCGTCTCCGCCACCAACCGCAACCTGGAGGAGATGGTGGAGCAGGGGGACTTCCGCAAGGACCTCTTCTACCGCCTGAACGTGATCCCCATCCATGTCCCCCCCCTGCGGGACCGGGGCGAGGACATCCCGCTGCTCACGCGGCACTTTGTCCAGAAGCACGCGGTGAACATGGGCTGCGGGGTAAAGGAGCTTTCGCCGGAGACCGAGGCGCTCCTGGCGCGGTACTCCTGGCCCGGAAACATCCGGGAGCTGGCGAACGTGGTCGAGCGCGCGCTGGCCCTCAGCGGCGAGAGGATCGAGCCGAGGGACCTCCCCCCCGCCATCCGGGAGTATGTGCCCCCGCCCGAAACGCCCCTGGCCGACCTGCCCGGCGGCGGTGTCAATCTGGAGGCCATCATCTCGGACATGGAGCGCAAATACATCGAGCAGGCGCTGGAGCGCTCGCGGTTCTCCCAGATCCGGGCGGCGGCGCTGCTCGGCCTCACGCCGCGCTCCCTGCGCTACCGCCTGCAAAAATACGGCCTGTCCGCCCAGGACTGACTCCCTCAGCCCCCCTCAGCCGGGCGCAGGTCCTTCAGGTAGAGCTGGATGGACCCGTCCATCGCCCGCTCGTCAAACACGGGGGTGAACGCCGCGTCCGCGAGGGAGGGGAAATCGCCCGTCAGGTAGCGCTCGGCCTGCTGGAACCACAGGGAGGCGAACACCTTGTCGCCCTGGCGCAGGGACATCTTGAGGTGCCGGTCTTTGAGCACGCGCACCGAGCCGGCAACCACCTCGACGCCGTAGGCGGCGAAGACCGGGGCGGGGTTTGCGTTGCCGAAGGGCTCCATCGCCTCCAGCGCCCGCAGGAGCGCCTCGTCCACCATGCTGAAGGCCGCCTGCGCGTCCACGTGGAGCAGGGGCCGGGCTGGATCCCCGCCGGTCTGGACGCCCACGGCGCGCACGAAATCCGCCGCAAAGGCGTCTATGGCCGGGCGGCCCAGGGTCATGCCCGCGGCGGCCCGGTGCCCGCCGTACTTGGAGAAATGGGCGCGGCAAGCGTTAAGCGCCTCCATGAGGTCCACGCCGGGCGCGGCGCGCGCGGAGCCCCGGGCGATGTCCCCCTCCACGCACAGCACGGCCACCGTCCGGTGGTACCGCGAAACGAGGCGGGAGGCGACGATGCCGACAACCCCCTGGTGCCAGCCGGAGCGGGCGACCACGATGGCGTCGCCCTTTTCCAGGCCGAGACTCTCGATCTCCTCCATGGCCTCGTCAAAGATGCGCTGCTCGATCTGGCGGCGCTCCGTGTTGGCCGCATTCAGCACGTCGGCAAGCCGCCCGGCCTCCTTCGGGCATTCCGCGAGAAGCAGGTCCAGGGCGGCGCGCGCGTCGTCAAGCCGGCCCACGGCGTTGATCCGGGGCCCCAGATGGAAACTGATGCGCTCGGAGGTGACCTCCTTGAGGCTGAACCCGGCCACCTGGGCGAGCCGCGCGATGCCCAGCCGCTCATAGCGCTTCATGTGGCGCAGCCCCAGGGCCACCAGGTTCCGGTTCTCGCCCCGCAGCGGCATGATGTCCGCCACCGTGCCGAGGGCCGCGATGTCCAGGTCGTTCGGGGTGCCGTTGAGCGCGCAGCCCAGCTTGAAGGCCACGCCCGCGCCGCAGAGCGCGCCGCCGGGATGCCCCTCGGGCTCGCGGCGCGGGTTGACCACCGCCTCCGCCGGGGGCAGGGGGCCCTCTATGCTGTGGTGGTCCGTGACGACCAGGCCCATGCCCAGCGCGCGCGCGCGCTCCGCCGCGGCCAGCGCGCTCGTGCCGTTGTCCACCGTGACAATAAGCCCCGCGCCGTCGGCGTGCGCCTGGTCCACATGGGCGGGCAGGATGCCGTAGCCGTCGCGTAGCCGGTCGGGCATGCGCGGCAGCACGGAGGCGATGCCGAAGCGCGCGAGGGCCCGCGTGAGCAGGGCCGTGGCGGAGACGCCGTCCACGTCGTAGTCGCCGAAGACAACGACCCGCTCCCCCCGCTCCCGGGCCAGGGTGATCCGGTCCACCGCCTTTTGCATGTCCGTCATCAGGAACGGGTCAAAGAGCTGCGAGAGGGAGGGGTTCAGAAAGAGCCGGGCCTCTTCGGGCGTGGAGACGCCCCGCTGGAGAAGCAGCTGCGCCACCACCGGCGGCACGCCCGCCGCCTGGGCGAGATCGGCGGCGGCACGCCGGTCCATCTCCGCGACGCGCCACACGGCGCGCGGGAACTCCCGCTTCATGGGCATTTCCCCGCGAGGGAGGCGATGGCCTCCACCACCTCGTCCGCCGTCATGTCGGTGGTGTCCAGGAGCACGGCGTCTTCGGCGCGGCGCAATGGCGAGTCCGCGCGGGTGGCGCTCTTCTCATCGCGGTCGCGGATATCCTCGCGCAGCTGGTCAAAATCCACTGGCAGCCCCTTTGCCGAGAGTTCGGCCGCGCGGCGGCGGGTGCGGCAGTCCAGCGACGCGTCCAGGTAGATTTTGCACTTCGCGGCGGGAAAGACCACCGTGCCGATGTCGCGCCCCTCGGCGACCGTGGGGCCCCGCTCGCCGAAACGGCGCTGGTGGTCCACCAGGATGCGGCGCACCCCGGGAATCTGGTCCAGCTTGTAGATGAGGCGCGTCACTTCAGGGGTGCGGATGGCCGCCGTCACGTCCTCCCCGTCCACCGTCACCCGCTGCCCCTGCGGCGTCTCTTCCATTTCCAGGCGCATGTCGCGGGTGGAGGCGGCCAGCGCGTCGGGGTCGTCAAGGTCCACCCCCCGGGCGAGGGCGCGCCACGTGGCGGCGCGGTACATGGCCCCCGTGTCCAGAAAGGCGAAACCCAGCCGCTCCGCGACCCGGCGGGCGACGGTGCTTTTTCCCGCCCCCGCGGGGCCGTCTATGGCGACAATGCGCGCGGCCCCGCTCATGCCGCGCCCCCGCCGACAATCCGCGCGATCTTTTCCCGGCCGGGTTCGGTGATGACGCCCTTCTCCGTGATGATCCCGGCGATCAGCTCCGCCGGGGTCACGTCAAAGGCCGGGTTGTACACGCCGATGTCCTCCGGCGCGGTCTGGATGCCGAAGCCGCAGGTGATTTCCAGCGGGTCGCGCTCCTCAATGGGAATGGCCTCGCCGGAGTCCAGGGAAAGGTCAAAGGTGGAGGACGGGGCCGCGACGTAGAAGGGGATGTCGTGCGCCCGCGCGAGCACCGCCACGCCGTAGGTTCCGATCTTGTTGGCCGTGTCGCCGTTCGCCGCAATGCGGTCCGCGCCCACAATCACCAGGTCCACCCGGCGGTCGCGCATGACCACCGCGGCCATGTTGTCGCAGATGAGCGTCACGGGGATGCCCGCCTGCTGGAGTTCCCAGGCCGTCAGGCGCGCCCCCTGGAGCAGGGGCCGGGTTTCATCGGCGAACACATGAAACTTCCGCCCCGCCGCATGGGCGGAAAACATGGGCGCCAGGGCCGTGCCGTACCCCGATGTGGCCAGCCCGCCCGCGTTGCAGTGCGTGAGCAGGCCCGCGCCCTCCGCGATCAGCGGCGCGCCGTGCGCGCCGATGGCGCGGCACATGGCGTCGTCCTCCGCGAAAATGGCGTTTGCCTCGCGTTCAAGCACGCCCAGGGCGGCGGCGGCGGAGGCCCCCGCGGGCACCGTGCGCGCCGCCGCGCGCATGCGGTCCAGGGCCCAGAAAAGGTTCACCGCCGTGGGGCGCGCCGTGGCCAGGTAGTCCGCCGCGGTCACGGCCGCCGCCACCGCCGCCGCGCCGTCGCGGGGCTCCTGCTCGCGCACCCCCACGATCACGCCGTAGGCCGCGCAGACGCCGATGGCGGGCGCGCCGCGCACCCTCAGGCGCCGGATGGCGTCCCACACCGCGCGGGCCGTCTTCAGCTCCGACTCGCAGCATTCCCGGGGCAGCAGCGTCTGGTCGAGAATGATAAGCTGGCCGTTCCGCCAGTCCACCGGTTTGACAGGCATGACAAGGCCTCCTGAATGCCGCGGACCCGCCGCCAAAGGCGCGCCCCGTGCGCGCCGCCCAAGATATGGTAGCATGTCGGCCCCGGCAAAGGCAGTCCTTTGCCCGGCTTTTCCCCACGGAGTGCCCCATGTTCCGCATCCTGCGTTTTCTGGAAGGTGCAGACGGCCGCCGCCTGCTTCCCCTGGCCGCGCTGGTCATGCTTCCGGCCTTCTTCCTCGGCTTCTTTGGCGACGACTTCTTTCACCTGATCCTGATTGACGGGAAGCAGGTGACCGCCGTCCCCCTGGATCCCTACTGTTTCGCCCCGGGGAGCGCGGCGGTCATGTCGGCCAACCAGCGTTCGGGACCCTTCCCGTGGTTTGCCGGGCTGGAGGCCAAGGCGAAGTTCTTCCGCCCCCTGTCCGTCGCCCTCATGCGGCTGGACCGCGCCCTGTTCGGGCAGTTCTTTCCGGGATTCCAGGCGCATTCCCTGCTCTGGTATCTGCTGCTTTGCCTGGGGGCCCTGCTCGTGTTCCGCCGCGTCCTGCCGCCCGCCGCCTGCTCGCTGGCGCTGGTTCTGTTCATTGTGGACGACGCCCACTTCTTCCCCGCCGCATGGTGGTCCAACCGCAACGCCGTGGTTGCCTGCGCAACCGCCGTGCTGGGGCTGGCGGCGCACCTGCGCTGGCGGGAGACCGGATGGCGGCCGGGCCTGCCGCTGTCCCTGCTCGGGTACGCCGCCGGACTCCTCGGCGCGGAGGCCGCCGTCGGCATTTTGGCCTATGTGGCGGCCTATGAGGCCTTCGGCGCGGAGGGCGGGCGGATCCGGCGTGCTCTTTCCCTCACGCCCGCCGCAGTCCTGGCGCTGGGCTATTTTCTGTGGTACCGGGCGGCGGGCTACGGCGCGGCGCACTCCGACATGTACGTTGACCCCGGCGCGACCCCGCTGAAATACCTCGCCGCGGCCCCGCTGCGCTTTCTCCAGCTGGCGGGCGGACAGTTCCTGTCCATCCCCTGCGAGGCGGAGACGCTGATTCCCGGGCTGGCGCCCGCCCTGGCTGCGGCGGGCGCGGGCGCGCTCGCGTTCATCCTCCTGCTGGTGGCGGTTTTCTGGCGGCGCATGGACCCGCGCGAGCGGCGCGCCCTCCGGTGGATGGGCCCCGGCACGGCCATGGCCGCCGCCCCCGCCCTCTCGGCGATCATGACCTCGCGGCTCCTGCTGGCCGTCTCCCTGGGCGGGGCGGTGATCCTGGCGGTGATTCTCCGCCATGCGGGCCGCGCCGCGCTGGACGCGGACACCCGGACAAAGCGCCGCGCCGCCGCCGCCGTGGCGGGGCTGCTGTTTTGCCTTCATCTGGTCTTCGCCCCCCTGTCCTGGCCGATCCAGACAGCAGGACTCCGCGCCGTGGGCGCGCACCTGAACCGCGGCATCCTCCGCAACCCGCTGGAAAACATGGACATCACGCGGCGCCAGGTGATTGTGCCCTGCGTCCCGGACCCCTATGCGGGTATCTATCCTCCCATCGTCCGCGCCCACGCGGGGCTGCCTCGGGCGCGGTCCTGGTGGCCCCTCTCCTTTGCGCCTTACGACCACCGCCTCATCCGCACCGGAGAGCGGACCATGGAGTTGGAGGTGCTCGGCGGCGAGATGCTGGAGGGCGCCTTCGAGCGGCTGTTGAGCTCGTCGGAAGACCCGCTGCGGCCCGGCGACACACGCGATCTGGACGGGCTGGTGGTGACCGTGCTGGCCACGGGGGACAGGGGACCCGTCCACATCCGCCTCGACTTCGCCGAAGCGCCCGAATCGGAGCGGTATCTCTTCCTCATGCGGAAGAACGGGCAGTTCGAGCCCTTCACGCCGCCCGCCGTCGGGGAGTCCCTGCTCCTCCCCTTCTCCCTGCGGTCGTGACAGGGGAAACGAAGGCTCGCCCCGTCCTCCTACCCCAGCACGGCCTTCAAGTGCGCGATGCTCCGCTCCGCCTGGTCCACCGTTCCGCACTCGACGGAGAACACGATGTCCTGCGGGACGGTCCGGCAGATGTCCGCGACGCGCTTCCAGTCAATGACGCCGTCGCCGCAGGCGCAGCCCACGGGCGTGCCCGTGACCTTGCCCCGCTCGGAGTCCGACTGGCTGACCGAGATGTCCTTCGCGTGCAGGTGGACCAGCCGGTCCTTCACCCGCTCCAGCCAGACATAGGGGTCCTCGCCGCCGAGGTAGCTGTTCCCCGTGTCGAAGTTGATGCCCACCACCGGGCTGGCCGGCAGCGCCTGGATGCGGTCCAGCCCGTCCGGCGTCTTGCTGTACTGCTGGTGCGGCTCGATGCCGATGACGATGCCCCGCGGCGCGGCCACCGCCACCGCCTCGCACAGCGTGTACCGCATGAGCACATGGTCCTCCTCCACCGTCGTCCATGCGGGCTTCAGCCCCTCGTCCGTGTTGATCACCGGCGCGCCCGCCTCCGCGGCGAAGCGCACGGCCTGCTTCAGGTACTCCACGCTGACCTCCGGCTTGCACAGCGGGCAGTGCGCGCTCAGGCCCGACATCCTGATCCCCGCCTGTTCGCAGGCCCGCCGCAGGCGCAGCGGGTCGTCCAGCATCGAGACGCTGTGGAAGTAGCCCGCCTCGCTCAGCAGCTCCCGGCCCCAGTGCACCATGGGCTCCACATACTCATAGCCCAGCGCCGCCGCCTTCTCCACCCCCCACTCAAAACTCTTGTCCTCGTGCCGGACAAACTCCATGTTCACGCCGATGCCGATCTTGCCCATGGTCCGCGCTCCTTGTTGGTTGGAGACACCAGCATACGAAAACCGCCGTGCCAAGGCAAACGGAAAGCGGCGCGGAAACACCGGACAGGGAAGCGTGAGAACCGGGGTGTGTCGGGAACGGGATTGCCGCAGTCGCTGCCGCTCCTTCGCAATGACGTGTTCTTCCGCGTCATCGCGAGCGAAGCGAAGCGATCTCGTTCCCGCCACCGCCCCGCGCACCCAGGTCATGGCGAGCGAAGCGAAGCCATCTCGTGCACGCCACGATTCCGCTTCCCCGCTTTCCCCCAACCACGCGCCCCTGGGATCGCCAAGCTCCAGCTTGGCCTCTTGGTCTTTCCCGCGCGGGCCTATCCATGGCACGTTTTCCCGAAAGCCAGGGGGAAGCCTGGCGATCCCAGGAGCGCGGGACCGACACCCTTCCGTTTAGGTTCATCCCTTCCCAGCCCGTCCCTCCCATCGGTGTTCATCACTGTTCATCGGTGGTTTCCCCCCTCTTCCTCCGGAGACCCGGCATCCCCCCGTCACTCGTCGGTGTACTCGGTGATGGCGGCCTCGTCGAACACGGCGAGCATGATCGTGGTGCGGCCGTTGGTGGTGTAGACGAGGTAGATTTTCCCGTCCTTTCCCTGCACGGCGTAGGGGTACGCGAAGTCGTTGTTGCCCCCGGCGATGTCGCGCTTGTGGGGCCAGGTCTCGCCGCCGTCCTTGCTGACGGCGACGGTGAGCGGCGTGCGGTCGTTCATGTTGTTGTTGTAGACCAGCAGGAGGTCGCCGTTGGTGAGCTTGATGAGCTCGACCGCCGCGTTGCAGTTGGGGAACTCCGTGTTGACGCCCTCGGACCAGGTCTTGCCGCCGTCGAAGGAGTCGCTGCGGATCATCCACCCGTCGGTTGTGGGCTCGTAGCCGCCGCTGCGGCGGGTGAAGCAGAAGAGGTGGTCGTCCGTGAGCTGGACGACCTGGGCCTGCTCGTTGCCCTTGGCCGAGTGGATGCGGCTGCTCTCGGTCCAGGTCTTGGTGGACGGGGTGTAGCGCAGGAAGAAGCAGGTGGTCTCGGGGGACGTGAACTCGCGGTCGCCGCCCATCTCCTTGTACAGCGGCAGGAGGTAGTCGCCGTTGTTCAGCACGATGGGCTGTCCGCGGACCATGGTGCCCTCCTCCCACGTCAGCATGAAGGAGTCGGACCAGGTCTCCGCGCCGTCCCTCGACACCTTCGCCTTCACCCGCGACGTGCACCACGTCTCCCCGAGGCGGTTCACATAGAAGAGCCACACCAGCCCGTCGGGCGCCTGCCAGACCACGGGGTTACCGTCTCCCTGGAACGGCGTGTCCGCGATGACCACGGGGTGGGACCAGCCCTCCTCCCCGGCCTTCCGACGGGCGCCGTAGACCGCCGTGTTGTCGTCATACTCGTTCTCGCCGCCGTAGTAGGCGATGTAGAGGTCCCCGTTGGCGAGTTGGGTGATCGAGGCGGGGTGCTTGTACGGGCCGGGATGCTCCTGCCCGAAGACGCGGTGGGTCTCCACATTGGTCTTGAACATGGGGAGAACCAGCCCCTCGGTGGACGCGGCGTCGGCACCGCACGCCAGCATCGTCACGGCAAGCAGAAACGACATGGGAAACCCTCCTGTGCGCGGCGGCCCGTCCCGGCCGCCGGTCTTTGCGCTTTCGACAAGGCTTACTCTACCATAGGGGCGCAAACCAAGGGAGTCCGCATGTCCGGAACACACCACGAGACGCCGCGCGGCGACGGCGGTTTCCGCGCCGACTATCTGCGCCTGTGCGACTGGACGGCGCAGGTCGGCCTCGCATTGGAGGAGATGGACGGGCTGTGGTGGTGGCGGGCGGGCCTGCGGCGGCGGGCCGCGCTGGAGGCGCTGGGGCTGCTGCCAAAGCCGCCGCTGCCCGCGGAGGCGGCGGCCGCCCTGCGCGCGCGCGCGGAGGAGGAGCAGCGCCGGGTGCTGGAGACGCTGGACGGCGGCGGGCTTTCGGGCGCGGAGGCGGTGGACGCGGTGAACGCGCAGTGCCGCGTCCTGGCGGGAATCTACGGCGAGCTGACGCGCATGGCGCGGAGCCCGTGGTGGCGGCTGGGCATTGCGGCGCGCCGCGCGGCGGGGGCGCTGGGCGTGAAGAAGCGCGCTTTCCGCATGCCAACGGAGGAGGCGGCGGAGGTCATGGGCCTGTTCCGCGCGTGGCTGGCGTGGTCGGACTTTGGGGCGTGGTATCCGGACCGCCTGCCCGCGGTGAACCGGACCGAGACCGCCGCCCCGCCGGACGCCTCGCTTTTCGGCGGCAGGATGGCGGAACTGCTCCGGGACGGGGGGTATCCCCTGCTTCCCCATGTCTGGCGGGCCAGCGAGGCCCATGCCGCCGCCCTCCGGCGGCAGCATTCCCCGGCCGGACCCGCCCCGCTGGTCTCGGTCATCATGGCCGCTTGGAACCGCGAGGCGGTCATCGGCGACGCCGTGCGCAGCGTGCTGGAGCAGACCTGGACGCAGTGGGAGCTGCTCGTGTGCGACGACGGCAGCGTGGACGGCACGGCGGCGCGCGCGGTGGCGGCGGGCGATCCCCGGGTGCGCGTGCTGCGGCTCCCGCACGGGGGCGCGGCGCGGGCGCGCAACGCGGGCCTCGCGGAGGCGCGGGGCGAACACATCGCGTATCTGGACACGGACAACCTGTGGCACCCGGCCTATCTGGAGACTATGCTCGCCGCCGTGGCGGGCCGGGGGCCGGTATGCGCCTTCGCGCGGAGCGTGGAGGCCGTCGCCGGCACGGACGGCCGTTTCCGGGTGCGCTCGGCGCGGGGGATAGACCACGACTATGAGCGGCTCCTGGTGCGGAACCACCTGGATCTGAACACGTTCATGCACCACCGGGCGCTGTATGAGCGGCTGGGCGGGTTCACGGACTCCCTGCCCAGGGGGCAGGACTGGGACCTCGCCCTGCGCTACACGCACAGCGTGGAGCCGGTGGCGGTGGACGCGCTGCTCGCCCTCTACCGGCGGCATCCCGGCTGGGGGCAGCTCACGGACACCCAGCGCCACCGCGCGGGCTTCGTCGAGCGGATCGTCCGGGGCAATGTCACGCTGCTGGGCCGCGACGGCCTGCCGTCCCTGTCGCGGATCACGCCGCGCCCGCGGGTGCTCGTGCTGGGGGCCGATGCGGACGCCCCGCGCGCGCGCGCCCTCGCCGACATCCTCACGAGCCACGACATCGCCAAAGCGGAGGCCGTGGAGACGGCGGAGGCCATCACGAAACATCTGGCCGGGGCCGACGCCCTGTATGTTGTCGGAGACGCGGCGCGGCTGCTCGTGGGACTCCCCTTCCCGCAGGGCTTTCCCGTGTTTCTCGAGGACGCGCCCGAACCGGCGGCCCTTCCCGGCGCGGTGGTGCGGCAAACCACCTCCCGCGTGCTGCCCGGTCTGGAGGGCGCGGGGTTCCCCGTGGGAGGGGGATGCCCCGACGCGCCTTCCTTTCCCCCGGCGGGCGGTGCCGCGCTGGAAGGATTCCGCGTTCTGCCGGTCGGCGGCACGGCCGACAATGCCGGACATTTCTTCAAGCGCCTCGACATGCGGGCGGCCGTGCCCGCCCCTCCACAATCCGGCGGCACGCCTTTTTCCGGCGTGGACGCCGTGGTGGTCGGGTTCTGCGGGGACGGCGCCCCGGGTCCCGGCCGGACGCATGACGCGGCGGTGCGCGCCTTTGCCTCGGGGGTGTCGGTGGTCGCCGCCCACGGGTGCGGCCTGGACGCGCTCCTCCGGCGGGGCTGCGCGCACGGCGTGCGCGCGGGGGATTTCGACGCGCTGCGGGCGGTGCTGGAGAAACTGGCGGGCGACCACCGCCTGGATACGGTGACCGTCGCTGCCCGCCGCCTGTATGAGCGCACGGCCTCGCCCCGCGCGGCGGCGGTGCAGGTGTCGCTGCTGCTCACCGAGGCCCCGCCCCCCGCGCGCACGGACTGACACGGACGGGCACGGACCTGTCGGCGCCCGCGCAACCACACACAACCTCCCAGGCCCGGCGGACTGGTCCGACCTGTCCGACTAGTCCGACGGTCAGGCCCCGCCTTGACCCGTGGAGCGCCGCAGGGTACAGTGTCCGTCATGCCCTCCCCTTCCCGGCCCCAGCCCTCCCGCGACGACAACCGGCGCGCCGCCCTGGCCATGTTCGGCGCGGCGGCGGGGTTCGCCCTCATGGCCGCGCTGGCCCACGGCCTGCGCGGGGATCTGCCGTGGCCGGTGGTGGCCTTCGCGCGGTGCGCGGCGATGCTGGCCGTGATGGCGGGGGTGCTGGCCGCGCGGCGCGCGCCCCTGGTGCTGCTGGGCAACCGCACGCTGTGGCTGCGGAGCGTCTTCGGCACCCTCGGCCTGCTGACCACCTTCTACTGCCTGAGCCGCATGCCCGTGGCGGACACGGTGGTGATCTTCGCCATGAGCCCCCTGTGGATCGTCCTGATCACCGCGCGCCTCGACCGGGCGCCCACGCCGCCTGCCACCTGGCTCCATCTGGCGCTCGCCCTTTCCGGGGTGCTCCTCATGGAGAGGCCCTCCTTCTCGGCGGACTCCCTGCCGCTGGCTGTCGCGCTGGCGGGGTCGGTGGCCGTGGCCGTGGCCATGGTCAGCCTGAGCCGCACCCACGACTATCCGCAGGAGACGGTTGTCACCCATTTCTCCCTCTTCGCGACCCTTGCCACCCTCGCCCTGGCACTGTCGGGGGCGGGCGGAACCCTGCCCGCGGGCGCGTGGTCCCCCGCGCGGCACCTGCCCGTGCTGGCGGCCATGGGCGTCTGCGGCACGGCGGGCCAGCTGCTCATGACGGCGGCATACCGGCGGGGCCGGCCCACGCTGATGGCGCTGGTGGGGCTGAGCCAGATCGTGATGGGGGCGGGGCTGGACGCGGCGGTGTTCGGCCACGGCGTGGACGCGCCCAAGGCGGCGGGCATGGCGCTCATCGTGCTGGGCATCACGCTTAACGCGCGCCGGGGCGCGGTGGAGGCGGGATAACGGTAGGGGGGATCAGGCGACGGGACGCGGGGCGCTCAGCATGCGGGCAATCTCGCTCAGCACGCGGTCGGCCAGCACGGTCTTGGGAATGACGCCGTAGGCGTCCGGCTCGCGGTCGCGGTGGACCAGCCAGGCCTCGCAGTCCTCGGAGCCGATGGCGCTGCGCGCGCCGCCGACGCGGTTCGCGATGAGCAGGTCGAGGTTTTTGGCGCGCAGCTTCGCCGCGCCGTTCGCGGGCACGTTTTCCGTCTCGGCGGCAAACCCCACCAGTATCTGGCCGGGCCGGCGGTTGCCGCCGACCGCCGCCGCGATGTCCGGATTCGGCACCAGCGGCAGCGTGAACGCGTCCGGGCTGCGCTTGATCTTGGAAAGGTGCGTGGTCTCGGGCCGGTAGTCGGCCACGGCGGCCGCGGCGATGAACACGTCGGCGCGCGGCACCAGCTCCATGACCGCGTCGTGCATCTCGCGGGCGGTCTGCACGTCCGTCACCTGCGCCGCCGCGGGCAGGGGCTCGGTGGACGGCCCGCGCACGACCCACACCCGCGCGCCGCGGCTGAGGGCGGCCATGGCAAAGGCGCGGCCCATGCGGCCGGTGGACCGGTTGCCGATGTAGCGGACCGGGTCGAGAGGCTCGTGGTTCGCCCCGCTGGTGATCAGGATGGTGCGGCCGAAAAGGTCCTTGTGCGGGTTGAGGGCCATGGCGGCGGCCTCAAGGATGACGTCCGTCTCAATGAGGCGCCCCTCGCCCTCGGTGCCGCAGGCGAGCCGGCCCCTGCCCGGCCCCACGAACAGCGCGCCGCGCCGCCGCAGCCGGGCGATGTTGTCGCGCGTGGCCGGGTGCAGGTACATGTTGGTGTTCATCGCCGGGGCGAAGAGCACCGGCGCGCGCGTGGCCAGCAGGGTCGTCGAGATCCAGTCGTCCGCGATGCCGTTGGCCGCCTTCGCGATGATGTTGGCCGTGGCCGGGGCGACCAGGAACAGGTCGGCCTGGCGGGCCATGGCGATGTGCTCCATCTCCGACGCGGTGCCGGGCTCCCACAGGCCCAGGATCGCCCGGCGGCCCGTGATGGCCTCCAGGGTCGCGGGGCCGATGAGCTTGCAGGCGGACTCCGAGAGCGCGGGGATCACCGCCGCGCCGCATTCAACGAGCCTCGACGCCACCTCGCACGCCTTGTAGGCGGCGATGGACCCCGTCACGCCGAGCACGACGGTCTTGCCGGAGAAGCACCGCTTCATGGAATCACTCCGACTCCTCGTCGTCCGCGAAGAAGTCGCCCGCCGCCTCTTCCTCGGCGGACCAGGTCAGCTTGTTCTCCATCACCTCCTCGAGGGACGTGATGGTGGGCTTGCGGCCCCGGGCCGCCGCGCCGAAGCCGTGCGACTCCGTGCGGCTGATCTGGACGGAGCGCTTGCCCGCCACGATCACCAGCCGGTACAGGCTGTCGAACTTGTCCTTGAAATCGTCCACGCAGTAGGGTGCAGGCATCTGTCTAGTCTCCCGTGTCTGTAGGGTCAACCCGGCGCGGGGCCGGAGTCACTCGCCTCGTCTTTCCGCCATGATGCGGAGGATGGCCTCCGCCGCGCGCGCCACCGTGTCGTTTACCACCACATGGTCAAACTCGCCCGCCGCCGCCATTTCCGTCCGGGCGTTGCGCAGGCGGACCGCGATGTCCTCCTCGCTGTTGGTGCCGCGCGCGCGCAGCCGCCGCTCCAGCTCACCCAGGGAGGGCGGCGCCAGGAAAACGCCGACAGTCCCGGGGTGGAGCCGCTTCAGGCTGCGCATCCCCTGGACGTCGAGTTGCAGTAGTATATCATGCCCGGCCGCCAGACAGCGCTCCAGCTCCGTGTTCAGCGTTCCGTAGCGGTTCCCGTGCACCTCCGCCCACTCCGCAAACCCGCCCGCGGCCACGCGCCGGTCAAACTCCTCCCGGGGGAGGAAGTGGTAGTCGCGGCCGTCCACTTCGCCGGGGCGCGGGGCGCGGGTCGTGGCGGAAACCGTCGAGACCAGGTGCCCCGCGCGGCGGCGCACCTCGTCGAGCACCGTGTTCTTGCCCGCGCCGGACGGGGCCGACAGCACATACAGGTTGCCGCGTTCCATGGAAAGCCTACTCGATGTTCTGGACCTGCTCGCGCAGCTTCTCCAGCTCGGACTTGAGCCAGAGCAGCTCGCGGGCGCTGTCCAGGTCGCGGAGCTTGGACCCCGCCGTGTTGATCTCCCGCTGCATCTCCTGCAGGAGGAAGTTCAGGTCGCGGCCCACGGGCTCCGCGGACGCGAACAGCTCGCGCGCCCGGACAAAATGCGACCGCAGCCGCACCAACTCCTCCGTCACATCCATGCGGTCGGCCATCAGGGCCGCCTCCATCGCCACCCGATCCTCCTTCAGCGCCGGGTCGGCGCAGATTTCGCGCATCCGCTCGCGCAGGCGCTCCGTGTGGGCCGCCTGCATCTCCGGCACCCGGGCCTCCACCCGGTCGGTCGCCGCCGCCATCGCGTCAATCCGCGCCGCCATGTCCGCCATGAGCTGGGCGGCCTCCGCCTCGCGCGCCGCGTTGTACGCCGCCAGCGCCGCCGTCAGCGCCGAAGTCAGCGCCGCCAGCAGCGCTTCCTGGTCCTCCTCCGCCTCCGCATGGATGAACACCCCGTCCAGCAGGGCCAGCCGGTCCACCCCCAGGGGCGCGCCGCTTTGGAGTCCCGCCAGTTCGTTAAGCCGCTTCAGCCCCTCGATATAGCCCCGCGCCGCGTCCTCGTCCAGCGTCACCCGCGCGCGGCCCGACGCCCCAAACGCGCGGCGGATGAAGACATTCACCTTGCCCCGGGAAACCTCGCGCCGGACCACCTCACGCAGGGGCGGCTCCATGGCGCTCCACACGGGCGGCAGCTTCACCATGCACTCCAGAAAACGGCTGTTCACGCCGCTCACCTCGACGGTGATGCCCTCGCCCGCGTACTCAACGGTCGCCCGTCCAAAGCCGGTCATGCTGCGCGCCATGGATGATCCCTTGCAGTAGGTCGGGTGCCCGTCCCGCCCCCGGACGGTCTCCCGGTGAATAATCGGTTGACAGGCCGACAGTGTACACCCGCGACAGTATTCTGCGCAACCTTTTGCCAAGTCACGGGTTAGGAGATAATCTGCATCGAGCCTTCGTCCACACAGTCCACCCTGTCCACAGCGTCCACCCCCCTCACTCCCCGCGCCCCACCACCGACTCAAACAGCGCCACATACTCCTTCGCGCGGTCGGCCCGGTTGCAGTGGCGCTCCGCGTAAGCCCTGCCGGCTTCACCATACGCGCGGCAGGCACCCGGATCCCCATGCAGGGACAAGATGGCCTCGGCCAGCGCGTCCGGGGATTCCGGGGGGACCGCAACCCCCGCACCCGCCTCCTCCAGCAGCGCGAGGGCCTGTCCCCCCGCGCCGAGGATCATGGGCCGCGCGCAGGCCATGATCTCGAACATCTTGCTGGGAATGTTGGTCTCGAAGACCTCCCGCTTGAGCAGCGGCACAAGACAGACATCGGCGGCGGCGTAGTATTCCGGCATCTCGGCCTTCGGCCGCGCCGTCAAGAAGGTGACGTTCCCCAACCCCATTTCCCCGGCAAGCGCCATGAGCGCCTCGCGCCGCGCGCCGCCTCCGGCGAACACAAACCGGATGTCCGGCCGGTCCGCGACGCGTTTTGCGGCGTCCAGCACGGTTTCCAGCCCCTGCGACAGCCCGTGCGCGCCGATGTACAGCACGACAAAGGTCTCCCCGCCCCACCCATTCCGCTCCCGCGCCGTGTTCATGCGCGGCAGGGGGCGGAAAAAGTCCACCTCGATGCCGTTGGGGATGCAGTGCGCCCGGTCCGCGGACACGCCGTCGGCGACGAGGGCGTCGCGCGACGCCGGGGCCACGGCCACCACGGCCGCCGCGCGGCGGTAAAGGAACTTCTCCAGAAACCGCAGCGGCGCGATGAGCAGCGGGCTGGTGATGACGCCCAGGTCCACAATCTGCCGGGGCCACAGGTCGCGCACCTCGAATACGAAGGGGCACCGCCGCCGCAGGGCGGCGACCCAGCCGGACACGCCGCACAGCAGCTGCGGGGAGGTCGCGGCGACCACGTCCGCCGGGCCGGCGAAGAACGCCGCAACCACGGTCGAGGAAAGCATGAAGGAGAGGAAGGAGAGGCTGCGCAGAAAAACGCCCCGGTTCTTTGCGGCGAACATCCAGCAGCGCAGCACGGCCACGCCGTCCACCTGCTCGCGGGTCAGGAGGCGGCCCCGGTATTCCGGCGGCACCACGCCCTCGGGATAGTGCGGCACGCCGCAGACCACCGTCACCTGGTGCCCGAGACGCGCCCAGGCCCGCGCGTGCTCATGGGTCCGCGCCGCCGGCGCCCCCGGCTCGGGCGGGAAATACTGGCAGATGAACAGGATGCGCACGAAACCGGTCCCCCGCGCCGCGCGGCTGGTCGGTCACACTTCGTTCTGGATGATCTGGTCGAGGGTCTGCCGCCGCCGGATGAGGCGGAAGGTCCCGTCAAGCTCGCGGAGCACCTCCGCGCACTCGGGAAAGCTGTTGTAGTGCTTCGCGGCCATTCCGGCGCAGTAGGCCCCCGCGCCCTCCATCACCAGCAGGTCGCCCGGCACCGCGCGGGTCAGGGTGCGCGCCGCCAGCCCCTCGGGATTCCCCGGCTCGGGGGTGAAAAGGTCGCCGCTCTCGCAGCAGTGGCCCGCCACGATGTATTCCGCTGTCTCCCGCGTCTCCGGCGCTGCGGGCACCGTGATCAGGGGGTGCTGGGCGCCGTAGAGGCTGGGACGCAGGTTCTCCGTCATGCCCGCGTCGGCCTTGAGGAAGGTGTAGCCGTCCGCGCCCGTGTCCACCGCGTCCTCCACCGAACAGACCAGCGACCCGGCGTTCGCCACGAGATAGGTGCCCGGCTCGACCTCCAGATGCGGGCGGCGGCCGTGCTCGCGGGCGAAGGCCTCGAAGGCGGGCACGATCTGCGCGCCGATCTCCTGGAGGTTGGCCCCCTTCTCATAAGGCATCCGCGCGACCTTGTACCCCCCGCCCAGGCTCAGCCGCGTCACCTCCGGCAAGCGCGCCGCGATCCCGAGGGAAAGCCCGGCGCAACGCACCCACACCTCCGGGTCGGAGCCCGAACCGATGTGCGTGTGCATGCCCGTCACGCGCAGACCGTGGGCCTCCGCCGCCGCCAGCGCCTCGTCCAGATGCCCGTGCCAGATGCCGAAACTCGCCCCGGGGCCGCCCACATTCGTGCGGTTCGTGGCGCCGGAGCCCAGGCCGGGATTCACCCGCACCGACACCTCCGTGTCCGGAAACAGCCGCCCGTAAGCCTCCAGCTGGCGGATGGAGCACGCGTTGAACAGGCACCCGGCCCGCACCAGCGCCTCCAGGTCGTCCGGAAGCTCCTGCGCCGTGATCTGAATGTGCGCCGCGGGAATTCCCGCGCGCATCGCGCGGGCGGCCTCATACCCGCTGCTTGCGTCTATGTGCAGCCCGAGTTCGTGGAAAACGCGCAACACCGCCGCGTTTGGGCAGGCCTTCATGGCATACCGCGCCGTCAACCCGAAGACGTTCGGAAACGCGAGCACCTCGCGCCCCCGCGCCTCCAGCGCGGCCCGGTCATACACGAAGACCGGCGTGCCAAACTCCCGGCGCACCCGCCGGACATCCTCTTCCGTCAAAAAAGTCAGCTTTTCCATGGGATTTCCCTGCAAATGGCCCGTTGAACTGCATAACAAGCCTATCACGCCCGTCCGCCGCGCCGCCACCCGGAATCCGCACAAAGGCGGCGCGTCCGGATTTCCCCTTGACGTCCTGTAACAAAAGGGCTAGACTTTTGTATATTTCGCAGAAAGGGCAAAGGACATCGGCCAAGAAACAACAAGGAGGTTTCTCCATGAAACAGGCTTTTCTCGCGCTTTCGGCCCTGCTGTGCGTCGCCGGACTGGTCGGTTGCCAGACCGGCGACTCGGGCGACTACCCCACTGACCAGATTTCCTGCACCTTCACCGTGGACGTAAACGACGTCGGCGTTACCGCGCGGGCCTCGTTCTGGACCACGGGCACCGGGATCGGCCCCGTCAACCTCATCCTGACGGCGGGGGACACGGTGACGGTGAACGGGGTGGCCATGCCCCGTCGCAACGGTGTCGCCACTGACTTCTATCAGACAGCTCTCGATCCGGCGGAGCAGTACACCTTCACCTTCACCCGCGGCGACGGCACCGCCCTGACCGGAACCGTGGACACCCTTGTGCCCCTCGCGGTGACCGCCCCCGCAGCGGACGCCTCCGTGTCCCGTGCCGCCGACCTTGCGGTGAACTGGACCAACCCCATCGCGGACGGACTGGCGACCGTGACCGTGTCCGGGGAGTATCTCCAGGGCATCATGGAGGATGTCGCCGACACAGGCGCCTACACGGTGCCCGCAGGCACGCTGGTTCTGGATGCGGATGCGCCGACATCTTCCGTGCAGGGCTGGGTCACCATCTCCCGAAACCGCCTCGGCGTCATGGATCCCGGACTTGCCGGAACCGTGGCGGTGACCACCAGCGCCACAGTGCGTTTCACCAGCACGGAATGAGCGCGGAAAGACCCTAGGCAAACGGGCAGAAGCATAACCCGCCCGGCCCTGAAGGGCTGCCCCAAAGGGGCCCTTCAGGACCGGTGTTTTGTCCCCTCCGATCCGGAAAAGGTCACAGTCTGCGGGCCAACCGGATTTCCAGCCAGATGCGCGCCCAGGTGAGGTGGCCCCGGATCTTCCGGCCCAGGCCCCGAAGCAGGGTGCCCAGGATGCCCCCCTCCAGCGCGGCGTGGCGGCCGTCAGGGCCGCAGCACCAGCGCTCGCGCGCGCCGCTCAGCCGGGCGAGCACCCGCAGACGCGGGCTGTCAAAGAGGACCACCAGCCGGTCGAAGCGCTGCTCCCGCAGGACGCGCACCAGCGCGGCGGCGTTGCGCAGCCCGTGGGGCGGGGGTGGCACGGTGAGCACGTTGTCGGCGTGCTCCAGCATGGCTTTGGGGAAGCCGGGGGGCACGATGGCGGTGATGCGGGCATGGGGGTGCGCGGCGCGAACCTGCCGCAGGGCGCGGACGAAATGGGGGCCGAGGCTGTAGAAAAGGCCTATGCGCTTAGGAACGTCCATCGGCCACCCTTTCCAGCAGCGGCAGGTAATGCCGCCGGATCACGGCCTGCCAGTCATGCTCGGTCTCCGCCTGGATGCGGCCCGCGGCTCCCATGCGCGCGCGCAGCGCGTCGTCGTCCAGCAGGGTCTCCAGCGCCGCCTCGAGGGCCTCCGCGTCCCCCGGCGGCACGAGGAGTCCGGTCTCGCCGGGGCGGACGATGTCCGACAGGCCGCCCGTGTCCGACGCCACCACCGGGAGGCCCGCCGCCATGGCCTCCACCGCCACGAGCCCGAAGGGCTCGCGCCAGAGCGACGGCACGGCGGAGATGTCCGCCCCCTGGTACAGCGCGAGAGCCTCCGCGTGGGTCATCCAGCCCAGGGGGCGGTACCAGGGCGGCCCGCCGGCCGCCAAGTCAAAGTGCGTGGCGTGGATCTCGAAATCGTCCCGTTTCCGCGCGAGCAGCTCCCCCGCCGCCAGCAGCACGCCCAGCCCCTTGCGGGGATCCTCGACCCGGCCGGTCATGAGGATGACCCGTTTCCCGGACCCGCCTCGCGCCGGGTCTTTCCGGGGAATGGTGTCCGCGTTCACCCCGCCGGGAATCACCGTCACCGCCGGATGATGGGGCAGCAGCTCCTCGCGCAGGGAGCGGTTCGAGACGATGATTTCGCGGAATGCCCCCAGGGACGCGGTTACCGTCTCATGGTACCGGGGCCGCCAGGCTTGCGCGGCGACGTAGTCCGACACCCAGGTGCGCCATTCGCCCGAGGCGATCTCGGGCTGCAGGGATTCGGCGGCGCAGTCGCGGCAGACGCCGGGCGTCCGCAGGAAGTCGTTCGGGCAGGGCGCGCCGGCGCGGTAGCGGAACCCGTCGCGCGCGCACATCAGCTCGTGGGCGTAATACCGGCCCACCAGGGGAAACCCCGCCAGCGCGCGCGCGACATGCGGTTTGAGGCAGAACCCATGGGTCAGCAGCACCACATCCGGCGCCCATTCCGCGACCGCCTCCCGGAAGCGCGCGGCCACGGTGTCCGCGTTCAGGCGGTTGTGGGGGAACGACAGCGGCGTGACGGGGAACGGAAGCATGCCGTGGACCACGCCGCGCTCCTGGCTGCCCTCCTCGCGCAGGAGGAACAGGCGCACCTCCACCCCCTCCCGCTGGAGGCCCGTCATCACATGGTAGAGGTCCGCGTCCGCGCCGCCGTTGGGCGGCCAGCTGAACACCAGATCCACAAAGGCCACGCGCCGCTTCATGGCCGGTCCCCCGCCAAGGCGTCCCACAGGGGCCGGTAATGCGTCTTCTGAATGCGCGCCGGGGTGTGTTCGGCGAGGGCGCGCGCGCGGCCCGCCGCGCCGAGGCGCGCCCGCAGCGCCGGGTCGTCCAGCAGCCGCGCCAGCGCGTCCGCAAGGGCCGCCGCGTCGCCCGGGGGCGTCAGCAGACCCGTCTCGCCGTCCGCGACAATGCGCGCCAGCCCGCCGGTCCGGCTGGCCACGACGGGACGGCCCGCCGCCATGGCCTCCACCGCCACCAGGCCGAAGGGCTCCTCCCACACGCTGGGCACCGCGCACACGGCGGCGCGCGCGTAAAGGGCCGGCATCTGGTCGTGGGCCACCCAGCCCAGGGGCTCCAGCCAGGGTCTTCCGGGACCGCCGGGGGCCAGCGTTGCGGCCACGCGGAAATCCTGCCGGCGCGCCCACAGCCGGTCGGCGGCCTCCGCCAGCACGGCAAACCCCTTCACGGGGTCTTCCGCCCGGCCCGGCATGAGGACAGTCAGGGGTTCCGCCACCGAACCGGGGGGGATTTCGAGAAAGGGGTCCAGGTCCGTGAAACTCGGAACGATCCGCACCGACACTGGCAGGCCGCCCAGCGCCGCCGCCATGGATTCCGTCGAGACCAGGGCCACCCGCACGCGCGCCAGCGCGTCGCGCACCAGCGCCGCATATTCCGGCTTCCAGCACGCCGCGCCCAGGTATTCGCGGAGCCAGGCGTTGGTCTCGCCGTTGCGGATGGCGCCGCCCCACCGCCGGAGCGAGCAGTCGCGGCAGAGTTGCGGCGTCTCCAGAAACGCGTTGGGGCAGGGCGCGCCGTCGAGGAACCGCGTGATGTCGCGGAGACACGCCGCCTCGTGGGCGTGGTAGCGCGAGACCAGCGGCCAATCCCCCAGCGCGGCCAGCAGGTAGGGCTTCATCAGAAACCCCTGGCCCGCAAACACAGCGTCCGGATGCCAGGCGTCCACGGCGGCGCGAAACCGCTCCGCCACGTGCGGTCCGGTGAAATCGCCCGTGGAAAAGGAGAGGATTTCGGCGGGAAAGGGAAGCTCCCCCGTAATGCGCCCCCGTTCCCAGGTGGCCTCGTCGCGCGCGGCGAAGAGCCGGACCTCGTGCCCCATGCCCGCCGCGCCGCGCAGGACGTGGAACATGTCCACATCCCCGCCCCCGTGCGGCGGCCAGGAGAACATCATGTCGGCGAAGGCGATGCGCATGGCGGGTTTCCGTGGGTGCTGCCCGTGGCCGATTATAGCACGCGCCCTGAAGGCACGCCCGGCGGTCCCGATTGCGCGGCGGCGGGCGGTGCGGGTACACTTCGGGAAACCTGCGAGGACGGTCTTTATGCCCCTGGGTTCTGACGAGATGCGCGACATCTTCAACCGGACGGTGGTGGTCCGCAAGCCGACTTACGGCATTGTGAGCGGCTACCACGAGCTGCCCTATTTCTGCCTGGGACAGCCCCTGGAGCCGTCGCGCGGCGCGTTCATGGTGCGCGGCAAGGTGCAGGTGTCGCCGCGCTTCGTGATCCGGCCCACCCACCTTAACCCCAGCTACGGCGAGATTTTCGGCGAGGACGGCGTGGACAACGATCTGTCCGGCCGCCTCTTCGGGTTCCTGGGCTTTCGCGGCAAGCCCGTGGAGTGCAGCTCCGAGCATCTCCATGTCGAGCATGTGGACATCTCGGTGGACGAGCTGCTCAGCCGGAAACTGGACGAGATGGAGCGGCAGGAGGACATCACCACGGGGGTGATCCTCACGCCGGAAAGCCGCTACTACCAGATCTCCGTCGAACGGTTCATCGCGTCGGTCCTCGACGACGAGTTTGGCCGGTGACCCCCCCTCCCCCTTCCGGACACCGCGCGCGCCGCACGCTGATTGCGGCGACCCTCCTGTTTGTGGCGGGAATGGTGCTGTTCGTCCGGCTGGACGCCGCCCTGAAGGCGGGCGGCGTGCTGCGGCTCGCCCCGCCGGACGCCGCCTGGGTGGCCAGCTCGCCCGATGCTCCCGGGTTTTGGGTGGACTTTCAATATGAAACCCCTGGAGAGGCCTTTCAAAAACACTATCCGCAGGGACAAGCCGCGCTGGCCCTGCGCGCGCGGCTTCTCACGGGAATCCGCCCCACGCCGGGCAGGTGGGACTTCTGGCTGGGATCCCCGGCGGTGCTGTCCGGCGCGGACGGCCATTGGTGTCTGGTAACGCGTCCCGGCATCGCCGCGCGCGCCGCCACCACGCTCAACGGCCTGCTGGGGAACGCCGGCAGGTTTCGCGGCATGCACTGCCAGTGGCGCGACGGGCTGCTGGTGCTGTCCAACGACGCGGAATGGGCCGCGGAACTGCGGGAGACCCCCGCACCGCCACCGGAAATCGAGACAGAGCTCAGCACCTCTTCGGTTTTTCTGACCTTTCCCAAGGGGTGGGCGCGTGCCACGGTGGTGAGGGGCGACTCGGGCAGCCTCCTGACCCTGGACGGCACGGTGAATCTGCCGGACCGGTCCGACAAGTCCGACCCGTCCGGCCAGCCGAAAACCGCCGCGACGGTTCCGCGCCTGGAATGGCCGGACAAGCCCGCGCTCACGTTCTGCGCGGCGGACGCGGCGGCCTGCCGCGAGGTGTTCGCCCTCCTGTGGCGGGGGGGTGACTCCCTGCTGGGGGACTCCCCCCTGCGGGATGCGCTGGCGGCGGCCGGGGCGCGGTGGGGCGCGTCCCTGCCCGGACTGTCCGCAACAAAGCCTCCGGAGGATGCCGGGGTTCCCTTCGCCGCGATGGCGCTGTACGGTCTGCACTGGGACGGGGCCGCACCCCTCCCGGAGGCGGCGGGTGCCTGGCGGGGCCTTTTCCCCTCCTACGACAGCCTCCAGCGGAGTCTGGTGGACCCCGCCCGCCGGATCATGGAATGGGAGGGCGCGGAGGGCCTGCTGCTGCCCCTGCTGGGGGACGCACTGTCCCTGTGCCTGATGCCCGCCGACGCCGGGGCGGCGCTGGCGGCGTCGAACACCCCCTTGATGGCTCGGCTGGCCGCCAGCCCGCCGGCCTGGCGGGGCGCCGCCCCGGGAGAGTGCTGGCTGCGTGTGGAGGGACCGGCGCTGGCCGCGCTGCTCCGCGAGTCGTTTTCCCACGCGGCGGCGGAGGGCTGGCTCCCCGGCACCACGCCGCGCGAACTGGATCGAACGGTCCTGCCGCTGCTGCGGGTGCTGGAGGAGGCGGGGCGGATGGAGCTCACGGCGGTCAGAACCGCCGACGGCCTGTCATGGCAGGGGGGGCTGGCCCCCATCCGCTGGGATGACCCGCCGGGACAGACACCATGAAGCCTGACAACCAAATGGCGCTCCTGCTGGTGGCCTGCCTGTCCGTGTGCACGGGAGCCGCGTCGGGCAACGAGGTCACGGATTTCCTGCGCCAGACGACGCCGGAGGCGGCGGACCCGGCGGCCACCGCCGCCAACGGGCGGCTGGCGGTGTCGCTGGATGCCGCCGGGGGACTGGTGTCGGTCCTGTGGCCGGGCGCGGGCGGAATCGAGCAGGCGGGAAGCCTGCCCGGCACGGCGCGGCCCTGCGCCGCGCACTGGGGGGTGGACACCGGAGACGGTGTGGCCTGGCTGAACGAGATGGAGGGACAGGTCTCCACGCACAGTGGGGGCCTGGTGGAGACGGTCTGGCGGCGGGACGGGGAGGAAATCCGGCAGCGGATCGTCGCCCCTCCAGGGATGGACGGGTTTGTGGTTGAGCTGGAGGCCCGCACGGCCACGGAACCCCCCGCGCTGGTGTGGGAACAGGCGCTGCTCCCGGCCACGGACCGGGCCCGGGGGGTGCCGCTGGCCGCGCCGCCCTTCGCCGCCGCGCGGGGGTTTGCCGGTGCTGTGTTCGGGGACGGACGCGGCGCGTTCGTGTTCCGCCCCGGCGAACCGGCCCCGGAGGACCGCGAGCGGGCCCGCCGTCTGGCGGAGGAGGACGCCAACCGGGCGGGCTGGGACATCTTTGAGGGCGGAACCTGGATTGCCACGGGCGCCACGGGCCGCATGACGGCCCAGTTTCCCGACGCGCCGCCCCCGGGACGCGCGGCGGTGGGCGCGGCATCCGCACGTCTGGAACTCCGCGTCATCCCCGTGCCCGACGGGGAGGGCTGGAGGGCCGTGGCGGCCGTAGGCTTCGGCGGCAGCCGCAACACCGCTACGGAAACGCTGCGGACGCTGCTGGACCGTCCGTTTGGCGAGTGGGCCGCGGCCGCGGACAAAGCCGGGGAACTGCCCCAGCCCCTTCCGGAGACTGCGCGGCACGCCGCGGACCGCCTGCTCCTGTCCTGGGACGAGCTCCGGGGCACCGTGGTCTTTGCGCCCTGCGGGACCCCTCCCCTCGCCGTGGTCACGCCGCAGTTGGCGGCCTGCGCCGCGCTGGCGTTTTCCCGGTTGGGCCTCACGGACCAGGCCGAAAAGCAACTGGAATTCTTGATGGGACTGGTGCGGACGAAGGAGACGGACGCCGCCCCCGCCGGGTCGCTACCGGTGCTTGCGCACGCCGACGGTGCCCACGCCTTTCCGGAGGCGGTGGTCAACGCCTCGGACACCGCGTGGTGCCTCCTCGCCCTGCGCGACGCGACGGCCCCGTGGCCCCCCGCCCGGCGGGAAGCCTTTCTGGAGAAGCACCGGGACAAGGCGACCGTGCTGGGCGATTTCCTGGTGCGCTGGTCGGACCTGAACACCGGCGCGCCCCTGCCGGATTTCGACTGGCGCGTGTTCCGCGCCGCCGCCTCGTTCGAGCCGGTCCTCGCGGGCCTTCTGGGCATCGCGGCCGCAGGCGATCTGGCCGCCCCATCCCGTGAGTGGATGGACTGGCGGCGCAGCCTGGAGGCGCGGGTCCGCTTCGCCCTGGCCAACGACCCCGCCTCGGTGACCCTCTCCCCCGCCCTCGCCGCCTGGATCGCCGCGACACACACCGCGGGACTGCCGCCGGGCTTCCGGGGAACCGTGGCACAGACCGAACCCTTCAGCGGCCCGGAGGAACTGGGGGATGCGGTGACGCGGGTGCTGGGGGACGCCCCCCCCGCCGACGCCCTCTCCGCGGCGCTGCGTGTGCTGCTGCTGCCGTCAGGCGGGGAATGAGGCAGTCTCCGTCAGGGGATGGACGAAATGGACGACATGGACTGCATGGACGGGGCCGGGGGGCGTTGCTGCCGGCAGGTATTGCGGCCGCCTTCCCATGCTTCTCTCACCCGCGCGGGGTGTAGTCGGGGCACTTCAGGGCGTTGGGGCGCTCGCGGCGGGTGCAGGCCTGCCCGTAGTCGTAGCGGCAGTTGTCGCAGAGGAACTCCGTGGGGCAGCGCAGGCGCAGCCACCACTCGCGCAGCCGCTTGAAGAGCCTCATTTCCGTCTCCTTTCGGGGCGCGCGTGCAGGGCGCGGTATTCCGCCGGGCGCATGCCGGTGACTTTGAGGAAGGCGCGGGCGAAATTGCTTGCGTCGGAGAAGCCGACCCGGCGGCCCACCTCGGCCAGGGACGCCCTGGTCCGGCGCAGGAGCGGCTTGGCCTTCTCCGCGCGCACGCAGGCGAGGTAGTCCGAAAAGCTGAGCCCAAAGTTCCGCTGGAGCCGGTGCGTGATTGTCGTGGGGTTCTCGCCCAGTTCGGCGGCCACCTCCGCCAGCGTCACCCGCTGCGCATACCGCGCGAACAGGATGGTGTTAAGCGGGGCGTATTGCAGCCGGGGCCGCAGGACTTGCCGTCCGGCGCCGGGGCGTTTCCCCGGCCACTTCACCGCCCGCAGCACGCGGGCGCCGCCGCCGGCGAGAGCCTCAGCGTCCGGCGCACCGGCCTCAACGTCCGCGGAGAGCTCCGCCAGCACGGACCACGCGCCCGCCGTGTCGCCCCCCGCCTCCCGCGCGGCGGCGAGCGCCTCCGCGAGCCGCTTCAGGAACGCCGCGCTGCGCGTGCGGCGGGTGCCCGTGCGGGCGGCGGCCGCCTCGCCGAGCATGGCCCTGACCTCGGCCCACTTGCCGCCGGAGGCGGCCAGGGCAATGCGGGCGGCGTCGAAGTCCGCGCCCGCATCTTTGCGCCGGGCAGTCCGCCGCGGAGGCGCCGGAAGCGCGGTCTCCTTCGTCGCGGCCTGCTCCTCCGGCGCCGCCTCGGCGGGGAAAGGAGCCCGCGCCAGTTCCTCGAGCGTCCATTCCAAAGCGGCCAGGACGGCGCCGGGGGGTGTGCGCGGAATCTCGGCGACCAGCGGGGCAAGCACACCCTTCTCAGGGGCGCGGCCCCCCGGAAGGGCGGCGAGGGCGCGCCGCACCGCCACGGCCAGCCCGCGGTCCTCTCCGGAGGGAACGTAGGGGCCGAAGGTGAGCATGAGGTCCGAAGCGCCGGGCCACGCGGCAGTGGCGCAGCCCAGCCCCAGATGGCAGAACAGGGTGACGGGGCCGCCCTGCGCGCGCGCCAGTGGCCGCGCCGAGGCGCGGGACCGCGCGCAGGCGGCCTTTCCGGCGGCGGAGCCGCAGGCCGCGCGGCAGACCGCGCATCCGCCCCACCCGGCGGCGAGCGCCTCCGCGGCGCCGCGCAGGCGGTGCACCGCCACGGGCACGCCCGCGACCCGCGCGGCGCGCTCCAGAATCTTCGCGTGGGCGGGCGGCAGCGCGGGGGCGTCCATCAGGCCGACACCTCAAAAAACCGGGACTCCCCGTCCGGCGGGGCGATGATGATCTCGGCGGGGTGGTTCCGAAGCGTCTTCCGGGCGAGCTGGAGCGGAAGGTCCGGCAGGTTGTTCTGCTGGCTGAGGTGAACGAGCACGATAATCTTCAGGTGGTCGTGGGCCAGGTCTTTCAGGAGCCGCATGGCGTCGTGGTTGGACAGGTGGCCGACGCGGCTGCTGATGCGCTGGCGGACCGCGGGGGGATAGGAGCCGGTCCGCAGCATGTCCGGACAGTAGTTGGACTCCAGCACGAGGGCGTGCGCCCCGGCCAGACGGGTCTGGACGAGCTGCGACACATGGCCGAAGTCCGTGGCAAACCCCAGTTTCGTTCCGGAGTTGGTCACGGTGTAGCTCACGGGATCCTCCGCGTCGTGGGAAACGGAGAAACTGCCGACGCTCAGGTTGCCCACGGGCACCGTGTCCCCCGACTCGAAGGGCACCAGATTGGGCAGGCTGCCCAGGCTCTTCGGGAGGGCGTCGCAGGTGCCCGCGCTGGCAAAAATGGGCACCCGGACCTTCCGCGAGAGCACCCCCAGCCCCAGCACATGGTCCGAGTGCTCGTGGGTGACGAACACCGCGTCCAGCCGGTCGGGCGACAGCCCCACGCGGCCCATGCGGTCCACGAGGCGCACATAGCTCAGTCCGTTGTCTATCAGCACGGTCGAGCAGCCGTCGGTGACCACCGTGGCGTTGCCGCTGCTCCCGCTTCCAAGCAAGGCGAATTTCAGCATGATGGGGTTCCAGGAATGAATGCCGCGAAAAGTATAGCAGGCCCGCCGGGGTCGGAGCGGACTTTCCGGCACACCCCGCGCTGCGCTACACTGGCTGCGGAACACGCGACAAGGAGAGTGACCGATGACCGCATTGCTGGCACTGTGTTTTCTGTTCGGCGCGGACGCGCCCTCCGGCTCCTGCCTGACGCGGGTGGCGGCGCTGGTGGCCCGGTGCGCGGAGGACCTTCCCGCGATGCGGGGCCCGGCGGAGGATGCCGCCGCGCGGCTGGCGCGCGGCGGACGGCTGTTCGCCTCGGGCGCACCGGGGATGGTAAGCGAACTGACGGGCCGCGCGGGCGGGTTCATGATGATCCGCCCCCTGGGAAAGGAGATTCCGGGTCCGGACGACGTGGTGCTGCACACGCCCGCGCCCGGCCTGGCCGCGCCGGAGGCGCTGGCGGGGTCGGCGGCTTTTGTGGCCGTGTTCGGCGTGCCGGAACCCGGCCTGGACGCGCCGGTGTTTGAGAGCCATGCGAAGGCGTTCGGCGTGTCGCCGAGCCTGGCGGCGGCGGCGCCCGCGTGGCTGTTCACCGGCGAGCTGATTGCCGCCCTGACGCGGCTGGGAAAGATGCCGGTGCTGTATGAAAGCATCGGGGCCTACGGCGGGAACGCGCGCATGACCCAGTTCAAGCAGGGGGAGATCGCATTCCACGAGAATCCCGGCGTGCCGCCGGTTGCGCCGGGCGTGCTGGGCGCGCGCTACGCCGCGGAGACCGGCCGGATGCTGGGCCGGATCGAGCGGGAGGGGCGGGGAAAGCTGGAAACGGCGGGCAAGTGGGCGCGCGAGGCGCGGGAGGGGGGAAAGAAGCTGTGGATGTACAGCATGGGGCACATTTTCCCCGACGAGGTGGAAAAGACGGCGCTGGGAACAGTCTTCGCCTCCGCGACATGGAACGCCGGGTTCCGGGTGCCGCATCCGGAGGACGTTTATGCCCCCGGAGACTTCATCGCGCACATCGGATACCAGCAGCCGCCGGACACCCTGCTGCGGCGGGCGGTGCCCGCAGGGGCGCGGGTGGCCTATGTGTCTGTGCGGCCCGACCGGGATTTCATGGCGGACGGCGCGGGCGCGGTCTGGGTTGACCCCATGTGGGACTGGCCCGACGCCTGCGTTTCCATCGAGGGGTACGATGTGCCCGCCCTGGCGGCCTCGGGGATCGTGAACGGGGCGGTCGCCTGGGAGATTTACCGGCTTCTAATGTCCGGGGAGTAAGACGGCGGGCCGGTTTTTCGGCCTTAAGTTGCCCCAGAGGGGCTGATGGGGCGATAATATGGGTCCTACACCGATTGCATTGGGCGCCTCTCCGGCGCCTTCCACAGGAGTCTGGAACGATGATCCCCATGATCAACGAGGTGGGCGAGTACTTTATCAGCCACCCCTCCGTTGCGGAAGTCTGCGTGCTGCCCCGCCATGAACAGGCGGGGGGGCTGGTCGCCTTTGTGGTGCTGGCGCCCGGCGCGAAGACAAAACGGGAAAAGCTGGCGGCCTACGCCGCGGAGCGGTTTCCGGGTATCGCCCCCGCCATGAGCGTGGTGCTGCTGCCCGAGATCCCGCGTTCGCGGACCGGTTCCGTGGACCGCATGGCGCTCATGGACGCGTTCGACACGGGCGGACAGAACGTCGCCTGAGGCGGACCGCCTGCGGAGAAACCCCTTCCGGCGCGGTGTTGCGGTCCCTCCGGCGGCTTGGTATGCTGTCCCCGTGACATGACTCCGTTTGCGCCGCAATCCCGGAGACCGCCGTTCCATGGCCGACACCAGAGAAACCGCCGCCGTCCCCCCGTATCAGGCGGGGCTGCTGCTTGCGGGGCTGGCGGCGGCGTCGGTGCTGGCGGTGCTGGCGGGGCTCTCCAGCGAGACGCTGCTGCTGGCCGGGCTGGCGGGGGCGGCGGCGCTGGTGCTGCTTCCCGCGGCCCCCTGGGTTTCGATCATCTTCTTCGGCGCGGCCCTCGGCCTGCGCACGCCCATGAATTTCCACCCCCTGCGCGCGGGGGGATTCCGCTTCTACGGGGGGGACGTCCTCCTGTATCTCGTGGGCGCGACGCTGCTGTTCACTTTTGTGACCGCCGCGCTGGGGAGAAAACCCGCGCTGTTCTCGCTGGAACGGGGGGAGCGCCGGGTGGTGGTGCTGCTGGCGGCGCTGACGGGCTGGGGCGTGGTGTCCATGGCCACAGGCGTCATGAACGGTTGCGAGATCAAGGATGTCCTGGGCGACTTCCGCCGTTTCTTCATCTACTCCTGGGCCCTGCTGCCGCCGCTGTGCCTCGCCACGCGGCGCAGGCATCTGGAGGGCGTGAAGCTGGCCCTGATCGGGGGGTGCGGCGTCGCGTTCCTCTTCGGGCTGTTCCGGCTGGTGACGGGCCGGTATTTCTACCCGAACGACGAGATCAACATCTTCCCGCGCCTGCTGGCGGACGACGAGATTGTCAGTCTGGCGCTGCTGCTCGCCTATCTCACCGCCTTCCTGCTGGCCGAGCGGCCGCGCCCGCTCAAGCTGGCGGCCCTGGGCTTCGCGGCGGCCACGGCGGGGCTCATGTGCTTCAGCGGCTGGCGCATGGGCATCGCGCAGGCGTTGCTCGCGCCCGCCCTCGCCGTGGTGCTCATGGCGCGCAACCGGGGCCGCGGCATTGCGGGGATCGTTCTGCGCCTCGCGCTGGTGGGGGTGATCCTGCTCGCGGGGACCGCAGCGCTCTTCTTCGCCCTGTCCGACCGGGTCGGCCATGTCATGTTCATGTTTCAGGAGCGCCTGACGACTTTCGGCATGCCGTTGATGTCCGACGAGGACACGCGGTTCTACGCCTACCGCGAGGCCCTGTCGCGCTATGCCGAGCATCCCGTCCTGGGCCGGGGGCTGGGCGACCAGCTTTCCTACCCGAAGAAGACCACGTCTGGCACCTTCCTGCGCATCCAGGGCACGACCCACAACATTTTCCTCGACATGCTCTACCAGACGGGACCCGTCGGACTGGGGCTTTTCCTGGCCCTGCACGCGTCTTTCGCCCTGCATTTTCTGCGGCGGATACGGCAGGTGCCGCGCGCCCATGAGCCCGTGACCGTGGGGCTGGTCGCCGGGTACCTCTGCACCATGGCGCACTACTGCTACGAGCCCGCATGGGTCTCCGGCATGATCGTCCTGTACTACGCGATCGGTTTCTCGCTGGTCTTCCTCCGGGAAGCGCCGGAAGGGGACGAAAGCGCCGCCGACGGGGCCGCCGCATGAGCCGGTTCTCGTCCACGCTCTTCCACACGGCGGTCTACATGGCCGGTCTCATCCTGAACCGGGGCGTGGCCTTCCTGCTGGTGCCGCTGTTCACCCGCATCTTCACCCCCGAGGCCTTCACCAAGTGGGACCTCTGCACGACCACGCTGATCCTGCTCTTCCCCGTGCTGGACCTCGGCATGAGCCCGGCGGTGGTCCGCATCTACCACGACCATGAGTCGGAGAAGGACCGCGGGCGCGTCTTCAGCACGGGGCTTCTCTTTGTGCTGGCAGCCCACGTGCTGATTGTCGGCGCGGGGTTCCTCTTCGCGCGGCCCCTCGCCGCGATGATTTTCCGCGACGCCGCGGACGCGGACCTCGTGCGGATTGTCTTCCTGTCCGCCGCCGTCACGGCCTACGGCAAGCAGGCGCTGTCGCTGCTGCGCACCATGCAGCGCAGCGTGCTGTTCTCCATGCTCAACCTGGTGCGCGGCGTGGCCGGGCCGCTGGCGATTCTGCTCCTGGTGGCGTGGCTGGGGCAGGGGGTCGCCGGGGCGCTCTGGGGCGACCTGTTCGGCCTGACAGTGCTGGCCGCGGCCGCGCTGTGGGTGTGCCGCGGCCATCTTCGGCCCGAGTTCAGCCCGGGCATGCTGCGGTCGCTGCTGGCCTTCGGGCTGCCGACCATCCCCATGAGCGTGACCGTGGGCATCCTCACCGTGGCGGACCGCTACTTCCTCGCGCGGATGTTCACGCTGGAGGAGATGGCCCCGTACAGCCTGGGCTTCAAGATCGGCACGCTCATGGCGCTGTTCACGCAGTCCATCCAGCTTTCCTGGCCGCCGGCGGCCTTCGCCATGATCCTCCGCCCGGACGGCAAGGCGGAGATCGCCCGCGCCGCGCACTGGCTCAACCTGCTCATGTTCTTCTGCGCCACGGGCGTCACCTGCGCCGCGCCCGAGCTGCTCCGGATCTTCGCGCCCGCCGAGGGCTACGCCGGCGCGCTGGGGATCATCCCGTGGATCGCCTACTCCTACGCCGTCCACGGCGCGGTGCAGGTGGTCAACATCGGCATCGGCATCTCCAAGCGCATGGCCTGGGCGGCCGCGGCCACCTGCGGCGCGGCGGCGGCGAAGATCGCCGTCACCTACTGGTTCATCGTGCACTTCGGCCTGGCCGGCGCCGCCGTGTCCACCCTGGCGGCCTTCGGGCTGGAACTCCTGCTCACCTGGGTCATCGCGCAGCACATCGTGCATCCGCTGCCCTTCGACACCAAACGCATGCTCGGGCTGTACGCCCTGTCCGGCGCGGCCCTCGCCGCCAGCTTCCCGCTGTTCACCCTGCCCTATGCGTGGTCGCTGCCCGCGCGCGGTCTGCTGCTGGCAGTCTTCGCGCTGGCCTGTCTGTTCGGGCTGCTCAACCGCGCGGACCGCGCCGCCCTCGCCCACGCCGGACAGGCGCTAGCACGAAAGGCGCGGGGACGCGTCTCCGGAGGATGACGCATGAAACGCCGTGAATTTCTGGGGACGGTCGGGGCGGGGCTGATGGCCGCCGCAAACCGCGCCTGCGGAGCGCCAGCGAAGAAGCCAAACCTGGTGTTTGTCTTCGCGGACCAGTGGCGGGCGCAGGCTTTCGGATACGCGGGCGACCCGAACGCCGTCACGCCAAACCTGGACCGGCTCGCGGGGCAGAGCGTTAACTTCACCCATGCCGTGTCGGGGTGCCCCGTGTGCTCGCCCTACCGCGCCAGCCTGCTGACGGGGCAGTACTGGCTGACCCACGGCATCTTCCTGAACGACGTGCCCCTGCGCGACGACGCGGTGTCCTTCGCCGAGGCGCTGAACGGCGCGGGCTACGGCACGGCGTACATCGGCAAGTGGCATCTGGACGGGCGGGGCCGCTCGTCGTTCATTCCGCCGGAGCGGCGGCAGGGTTTCGGCTACTGGCGCGTGCAGGAATGCACGCACGACTACAACCATTCGCAGTATTACGCGGACAGCCCGGAGCCCCGGCTGTGGGAGGGCTACGACGCGGACGCCCAGACGGACGATGCGCTGGCCTGGATCAAGGGCGCGGCGGCGGAAGAAAGACCCTTTGCCCTGTTCCTGTCGTGGGGGCCGCCGCACAACCCCTATGAGACCGCCCCGGAACGCTGGAAGGCGCGGTTCTCGCCCGACACCATCACCCTGCGACCCAATGTCCCGGAGGAAATGGCGGGGCGCGCGCGGAAGGATTTGGCGGGGTATTACGCCCACGCGGGCGCGCTGGACGAGAACATGGGCCGCATCCTGGACTTCCTCGACGCGCAGGGGCTTGCGGACGACACGATCCTGGTCTTCACGTCGGACCACGGCGACATGCTCGGATCGCAGGGCATGGAGCGCAAGCAGAAACCCTACGACGAGTCCATCCGCGTGCCGTTCCTGCTGCGCTGGCCCGCGGGGCTGGGAAAGGCGGGCCGCGCGCTGGACACGCCGCTGAACACCCCTGACATTATGCCGACCCTGCTCGGCCTCGCGGGGGCGGAGATTCCGGCGGCCGCCGAGGGCCGCGACTTCTCGCGCGCCCTGCGGGAGGGGAAACGGCCCGACGGCGACGCCGCGCTCATCCTGTGCGCCCATCCCTTCGGCGAGTGGGTCCGCACGCGCGGCGGCCGGGAGTACCGGGGCGTGCGCACGGCGCGGCACACCTACGTCCGCAGCCTCGACGGCCCCTGGCTCCTCTACGACAACGAGGCCGACCCGTACCAGCAGCGCAACCTCTGCGGCGTGAAGGAATACCGGCAGGTGCAGGAAGAGCTGGACACGCGCCTGAAAAAAATCCTAGCCGCACGCAACGACGCCTTCCTCCCCGGCGACGCGTACGTCCGCCAGTTCGGGTACACCGTGGACGACACGGGCACCGTGCGCTACACGCCCTGAGACGCGGTACTCATTGCCTTGGCACCTATTTGTGCACTGGAAAACAATTGTGTCGGAAATTCTATCTTTACATCATAATTAGTAAAAGAATAGATTGTCTTAAACCATCGCTGAGTGGCATTACGTACATCACTTATGAACTCTGGATCGGAATACACATCTGTCATTATCTTATTCTCACACCACTCTTTTACTCTATTAATGCCCTCTTGCGGCACAGGCTTTTGTCCACCCGCCCATTGCGGCCACCCTCCAGGAACGCTTTCATCCCACACAAAAGAATAGTCTGTTTCACGCCGAGTGTCACATGTCAGGACAGGCAACTGCACATGAATAACACCATCCTCCAAGGAAACCTGCACTTTTCTAAGATCAAGCTTGGCAAGGATAGTAACTGTCGCCACATAGTCCAAAAAATAACTCCCCTTATCTAACAAATTCCCGCGTTCATCCTCAATATTCGCATTTTCGTCGATCCAAAATCCGCCCTTATCATTTTCTTTTTTCGGATCATTTCTGTAAGAAGACATAGTCTGATATAGAACCAATTCACCCGTCTTACTGATAGACTCAAGCGTTGCCTGTAGTTCTGATGGACGAAATATATATTCGCGAGGTGCTCGCGTGAAGGAAAACAGATTCGCAAGACTCATCGTTCCATAAATAAACAGACAGCACAATAACAAAATAGTGGCCACCGTTCCAACGGTACTCAGCCAGCCGACCCCCAACACCGTCATCCAAAAACGCATCGTGAGACGGAAAATGCCCATTACCGACTTTCCAAGAAAGAAGAACGCGGCCTTGACTAGCGTGATCATTGTGAAATCTCCTTCTCGACGGGCAACTCAATAGTTCTTGGAGACAATACGCCCTCTTGATATGGCTTTGGGGCAGTATTCCACTTTATCTCAAGCTCCATCCCTGCGTCGTGCAGAATTGGATTTAGGAGAGAGCAAAGAATCTCCTCCGATTGAATCTTCATGCTTGGGATTAACTCACTCATGAGTTTGTCGCCAATCACACTTGAATTCTTGACTAAATATGACTCAATCTTGTGATCCAAATCTCCCCTTGGCACAGAACCGCTAAACCACCCTTCCCCTTTTACTGCCAAGATACCAATCTTCTTATCAGAACCACCCGTTGTCAGTGTCTTGCTTGAAAGCATAGTTGGCTCGTCTAAGACAACGACCATTCTATTCGATGGCATTGAAGGGGATTCAATGGTCAAATCCGAAAGCTGGATTCCATAAGTAATTTTTAGTCGCGCGCGGTATAGGACTTCTTTCGTATATTTGTCTTTCGGACCACTGCTTTGACCTAGAGGCACATTGACTTCTTCATCGTTATCTTCATCCTTGGGCTCTGCATATCCGCGAACGAGCACATCAAATACCGCCTCTTGAAGCTCGAGGTTATTAACGGAGAGCCCTGTTAATACCTTAACAGCTTGACTCTTACCCCCCCCGTCCCGTCCACACAACCTTGCAATGTTGTTGTACATAGCGTGGCGATGCATAGAAATGTCAGAGAGACGTTGGTTACTCTGTAATCTCTGCGCACAGTTTTCTGTGTGCACTTCCTATCAGGGGCTACGTAACGTACCATCTTGTCCTCCTGACTCCTCTTTGGCCTATGTGCGCTATTAGACGCCGTGACTCTCAGTCCCTAGCATCGAACCGACCGTGATGGTAGCACAAGTTCAAGCATTTGTCAAGCCTTTTGTGATGGATCGCCCAAGAATTTTGCGCCGGAACGGTGAACCGGTTTGGCCGTAGTGCCTGATGACATCCTTACCTTCGATGTTGCGCGCTCCCCCCGCCTGCACGGCAGAACACCGCCGCGACATCAGTTGAACTCAGCTTTGAGTCTCAGTACACTGTCCGGACAAGCCAATTTTGGAGGTCTCAGCGATTGAACCCATGCAGGAGGGTAAGCATGGCTACTGGAACATATCGAGTTACGGAGAGGAAATGTGCGACGTGCCGCTACTGGGAAGCTGCGGATAGGCGGGTTACCTTCACGAAGGACAAACCGACCTATGTGATTTGTCCTGTGGGAAACTGCCGCTGCCTGGCGCAAGGAAACCGGACATCGCGTGCCACAGACCATTGCGTTCGCTGGGCATTGTGGGAGAAACTAGGGTAGGAGACGGCATCTTGATTTCAATCTAGCCACCAGTGCAAAGACGCCATTAGGAGCTACCTTCTTCGGTCAGCCCATGGCCGGAAATGGGTTGCCTCAAATCTGTGATCCCTTGAAGGACCATCAAGCCGGCAGCCCTCTTCAACACCAAAGGTGTTGCCGAATATAGCCCAGGTCAAGCCGCCGCCCGAAGGGCCAGGCTTGCCCTGGGTAAAGACGCACAGTAGCACCTGCCCTGTAGGGGCATCCGAAATTCCGCTCACACCCCCGATCCGGTGCCTGTGCTACATTCGTGGCAACCGCAGAAAGGAGGAACTCATGCCGCAATCTCTCGCGCATCTTGCGCTTCATGTTGTCTTTTCGACAAAGGACCGGAAAGCATGGATTGAACCCTCCTCCTTCAGGGAAGAGCTGCACGCGTTTCTCGGAGGGGTATTACGGGGGCACCAATGCCCGCCGCTTGCGGTGGGCGGCACAGGCGACCATGTCCATTTTCTCTGCCTCCTGTCGCGGACAATAACGGTGGCGGACCTAGTGCGCGTGGCCAAGCGCGCGGTCACCGTCTGGGCACGGCAGCACGGCCCGGAACACGCGGGCTTTCAATGGCAGAACGGCTACGGGGCGTTTTCCGTGAGTGCGTCCAACGAAGACCATGTGCGGGCCTATATCGTGCGCCAGGAGGCGCACCACGAGAAGATGGACTACAAGGCGGAGCTGCGGGAGTTGCTGGCGCGGCACGGGGTCGCGTATGACGAGCAGTATGTGTGGGATTGAATTTCGGATGCCCCTTCAGGGCATTTTTCAGTAAAGGCCCTGACCCAGGGCAAGCCTGGCCCTTCGGGCGGCGGCATGCCCTGGGCTATATTCGGCTGTCCCTTCGGGACAAACACGGCGGCGAAACAGATCAAGCCCATGCGAAGAGTTTTTCCATCAGCGCGTCCGCACGGGACCCGAAGTAGACGGCATGGAGGCGGTTCACCTCGGGACGATGTTCAGGAGTTCTTCGTTGTATAGGGGGAACGGCAAGAAGGCATCCCGGGTCGCCCATCTGCCGGCAGGCCCCGGGTCGCGCCGAAAAAAGGAAACGGCCCGTCCTTTATGGACGGGCCGTTGCGCTTTCGGGGAATGTCCGGTGCCTCAGACGGGCAGCACCTCGTAACCGAGGTACTTCTCGAAGGCCTCGCGCACGGGGGCGGCGACGCTGCCCATGGCGACGGCGGTGTGGTGGCGGTGCCCCGCGTAGCCGATGCGCATGAGGGACTCCTGGAGGTCCGGGAACTCCGCGACGCCGGCGCAGCCGAAGAAGTCGTCCGGCACGGGATCCGCGGTGAAGCGCCCCTCGCCGAGGTAGAACTTCAGGCGGCCGTCCTCCGTGATGAGGTTGCCAAAGGACATGGGGCCGGGGGCGATGCGGCCGGTGTTGCAGCCGTAGGCGCAGCCCTTGCCGACGGAGTTGGCGAGGATGGCGTGGTCGGTGATGCGCCCCTTGGCGGTCATCATGGCCTGGGGCACGGGCCCGCAGTGGAACAGGATGCACTTGTTGTCGTCGCCGCCGTAGTTGTTGTTCCAGTCGAGGCAGGTGGCGACGCCGTTGGACGCGGCGGCCAGGGCGCGCATGGTGACGGCGCTGCCGCAGTCCACCTCGCAGGCGACGGTGATGCCGCGGTTGTTCATCTCGCTGAGGAGGACGCAGGGGGAGATGCCGAGCTGGCGCTGGAGCTCGATCCAGCAGCGGACGGCCATGGCGTCCAGCTTCAGCTCGTCCACCAGCGTGTCCAGCACGACGCCGAGGCGCACGATGCCGTCGAAGGCGCGCTTGGGCGTGCGGCCCCAGTTGGAGTAGCCCTTGAGCAGGGCGGCCTTGTCCTTCACCGCCTTGTCCGACGCCTTGAGCGCGTTCATGCGGGCGAAGACCTCGGACATGTCCAGGGTCTCCATGGTGATGCCGCGGCGCTGGAGGGCGATCTCGTCAATGCGGACGGTCTTGAAGTCCGTGGTGCGCGCGCCAATCGCGCCGAGGACCATGGAGCGCATGGCCTTCACCGTGCGGCAGAGCCGGTCGAAATAGTCCACGTTCTCCGCGAAGCGCGGGTCGGACGGATGGACGGTGTGCGGCTTGAGCACCGTAAACTCCAGCCCGTACTGGTGGAACACGTCCATGATGGAGAACTTGCCGCAGAAGGCGTCGCGGCGCAGCTCGGGGGCCATCTTGTCGAGGTCGTCCGGATAGGCCTGGATGAGGATCGGCACCCCGGCGTTCTGCAGCGCCGCCACGGCGCCCGTCTCGTCGCCGAAGTTCGGCAGGCACAGGATGACGCCGTCGTACTTGCCCGCGTTGCGGCGCAGGAAGTTCGCGTACACCTCGCCCTCCGCCGGGGTCTGCACCGCGCCGTGGCGCGTGGCGTCCGCGTCCAGCGCGATCACCTTGTGCCCCAGCTTCTGGAGCGTCTCGGTCATTTCCTTGCGCGCGCCCGCCTGCAGCGACGCCGGGAAAAACCCGCGGTTACCGAAAAACAGCGCAAACGTGCTTTTGGCCTGCTTCATGACGAAATCCTCTCGTTTTGGTTGCCTGCAAACCCTGACTGTCCACGCCGGCGTTCCGCCGCCGGCGACACCTCTCACTGGCTGCGGGTCAGCCCGCCAGCACCGCCGCGATGGCCGAGCAGATCCGGTCCATGTTGGACGGCGTCATGCCCGCGACGTTGATGCGGCCGGAGCCGACGATGTACAGCGCGTCTTTTTCGCGCAGCGCGGTCACCTGGTCCTTCGTCAGGCCGGAGAAGGAGAACATGCCCTTCTGGCGGGTGATGAAGGAGAAGTCCCGGTCCACGCCCTTCGCCTTGAGCGTCTCCACAAAAAGCTGGCGCATGCCGTTGATGCGGCCGCACATCTCCACCAGTTCCGACTCCCACAGGGCGCGAAGCTCCGCGTCGTTGAGGATGGTGGACACGACAAGCCCGCCGTGGGCCGGCGGGTTGGAGTAGTTCGTGCGGACGGCCTTCTCCATCTGGCTGAAGGCGCGGGCCGCCGTGTCGGCGCTGCCGCCCACGAGAATCAGCCCGCCGCAGCGCTCGCGGTAGAGTCCGAAGTTCTTCGAGAACGACGTGCAGATGAGCAGTTCCGGCAGCGCCTCCGTGAGCGTGCGCACGCCGAAGGCGTCCCGCTCCAGGCCGTCGCCGAAGCCCTGGTACGCGAAGTCCACCAGGGGCAGCCAGCCGCGCCGCGCGGCGATCTCCGCAATGGTTTTCCAATGCCCCGGCTCCGGGTCGAGACCGCTGGGGTTGTGGCAGCACGCGTGCAGCAGCACGACGTCCTCGGCCGGAACGGCCTCCAGGGCGGCGAAGAACGCGTCCGCCGCCAGCCCCTTCGTCGCCGCGTCGTAGTAGGCGTAGGACTTCACGGCGTGGCCCGCCGCCTGGAAAACCGCCGGGTGGTTCGCCCAGGTCGGGTCGCTCATCCACACCGTGCGCGCGCCGTAGCCGCGCGTGAGGAAATCCGCCGCCACGCGCAGGGCCGCCGTGCCGCCGGGGGTGTGGGCCGCGCGCGCCCGCCCGCCCAGGGCCGCCGCGCCCGCCCCGCCGAACACGGTGCGGATCACCGCCTCCGCGTAGGCCGGGTCGCCCGTGATGGGCATGTAGTTCTTGGTGCTCTCCGTGTCGAGCAGCCGCCGCTCCGCCGCCTTCACCGACTTCAGCACGGGGGTCTGGTTGTCCGCGTCCTTGTACACGCCCACGCCCAGGTTGATCTTCTCCGGGCGGGGGTCCTTCTTGAAGGCTTCAGTAAGGCCGAGAATCGCGTCGGGGGGTGCCATTTCCAGTCGTTCAAACACGGGGAGTCTCCAAGTTTGTGCGGTCGGGGGAGACGGCCCGCGCATCAAACCAGCCCGGTGCGCGGGCCGCTCCGTGGCCGTCCATCTTAGCAACTATGCCCCCCGGGGGACAACCATTCCGCTGGCGCGGGTCAGGACGCGCGGCCCGTAAGGATTTCCCGGCAAGACACGCCGCCGGGGGTCAGACGCGCCAGCAGAAAACCCACCGGCGCATTGCCCCCGTTCCAGCAGCAGGACCGCACCTGCCACACGTGGGACTTGCCGTTGCTGTACTCCTCCGTGGGCGTGTGCAGGTGGCCGAAGAAGGCCGCGTCCGGGCCCTTCTCCCGCAGGAGCGCGTTCATCCAGCGGGAGTCGTTGCGGTTCAGGTGCATCTCGCGGTCCTCGCCGCCGCGCTCCACGGGGATGTGGGCGAAGAGCACCTTGCGCGGCTCCGGGGCGGAAAGCTCCGCCTCCAGCCACTCGCACTGGCCGCGCGGGCGGATGTTCTCGGAGCAGAGCGTGCCGATGTGCTCGCCCCCCAGCCCGGCGTCGCACAGGGAAATGAACCGCGCGCCCTTGTGGGTGAAGCTGTAATAGTCGGAGGGCTCGCCGTTCACCGTGAAGTCGCCGGGGAACGCCCCGCGCAGGGCCCTGCGCTGGACCGGCGTGGACTCGTGGTTGCCGAAGGTGACATGCACGGGATACGGCACCTCCTTCAGCAGGGGGAGAAAGGCGTCCGCATGCAGGTCGCCCAGCACCAGGACAAAGTCCGGCTGCTCCGCCGCCGGCAGGGTTTTCATCGCCTCCACGCACCGCAGAAAACGGTCCGCCCCCGTCCCGAGGGCCTCCATGCCCTTGCGCGGCCCCTCCGCGCAGTGCGGGTCCGCCACCACGGCGAAGCAGAATTCCTCTCCGGCCTCTGCGGCGCGCGCGGCGCCCCCGGCGAACGCCCCGGCCAGCGCGGCTCCCCCCAGCCCCTTCAGGAAATCACGGCGGTCCATGGGAAAGCTCCTGTTGCCCGCGCGGCCCCCGCCGCGCGCGGCGTCCCGGCAGGATAGCAGATTCCCGCCCGGACCCGAAAGGGAACCTCCGACCAATCGGACGGATCCGTCGGATCGGTCGGATCAATTCTCCTGGCTTCGTCCGACTCGTCCGACCTGTCCGACCAATCAGTCGCAGCGAGCGAGCCCTCCCCATCACCGTTCATCACTGTTCATCGGTGGTTAAAAAAAAGAGGCGGGCCCCGCGGCGCGGGACCCGCTCCGTTCTTGCGTTTGTCTCCGGGGGGTTACTTCCCGGCCTTGCCCTGGTTGGCGACGGCCTCCGCCGCCCGCTTCGCGGCCTCGGGGTCGCCGAGGTAGCGGCTGGAAACCGGCTTCAGGTCGGCGTCCAGCTCGTACATGAGCGGGATGCCCGTGGGGATGTTCAGGGAGATGATGTCGGCGTCGGAGATGCCGTCGAGGTACTTCACCAGGGCGCGCAGGCTGTTGCCGTGGGCGACGATGATGACGCGCTTGCCCGCGGCCACCTGCGGCGCGATGACCTCGGTCCAGTAGGGCACGAAGCGCGCGATGGTGTCCTTGAGGCTTTCCGTGCGGGGAAGCTGCTCCTTTGTCAGGTCGGCGTAGCGGCGGTCATGGCCGGGGAAGCGCGGGTCGCTCTCCTCCAGTTCCGGCGGCGCGATGTCGAAGGCCCGGCGCCAGATCTTCACCTGCTCCTCGCCGTGCTTCGCCGCCGTCTCGGCCTTGTTCAGCCCCTGCAGTCCGCCGTAGTGGCGCTCGTTCAGCCGCCAGTTGCGGACCACGGGCACCCACATCTGGTCCAGCTCGTCCATGGCGATCTGCATCGTGCGGATGGCGCGCTTCAGCACCGACGTGTACACCAGGTCGAACTCGAACCCCTCCTCCTTCAGGAGTTTCCCGGCCGCGGCGGCCTCCTGACGGCCCTGGTCGCTCAGGTCCACATCCGTCCAGCCCGTGAACCGGTTGTCGAGGTTCCAAGTGCTCTGTCCATGGCGCAACAACACAACCTTGTGCATGACTCGCTCGCTCCTGTGAGGGTGGTTTTCCGTGACCGGCACGGGGGAAGCGCGGCGCCCGCCGCGTCCGCATAGAATGCCCGAAACCGCCGGAAAAAGTCAAGAAAAGCGCGAGAATGAGGCAGCGAAGGGAGACTAAATATCGTTCTCACCCAGAGTACTGTGCAAGGTCTCGACAGAAAAACCGGTAAGTGAAGAAAACACATGTAGGCCGTCCGAAAGAGACCCACCGTAAGCCCTTAACCAAACAGGAGGGCTGTCCGGCCGTGTATCGATCCAAGCCGTATCTGCTCCATCCTGTCCCCCATGCTGACTCGCAATCCGGTGCTCGACCTTCCACAAACGGAGGATGTCCGCCTTTGGTATTACCCAGCAGTGGGCGTCGAATGGGGAAATTCCGAGGCAAAAGGCA
>JAAYBR010000154.1 GCA_012730045.1 Candidatus Hydrogenedentota bacterium
CGGCAGCTCTTTCCCGGGAACCAAAGCGGCGTCGTTGCCGCCGCACTCCAAAAGGAGACGCCGCGCGCCCCTCTCGTCTCACCACGGCTTCGGCTCCCTCCATCGCCCAAACCACGCGCCCCCTGGGCTCGCCAAGCTCCAGCTTGGCCTCTTGGGTTCTTCCGCGCGGGCTTGGTCGCCCCGTGTTTCCCCGAAAGCCAAGGGGAAGCTTGGCGATCCCAGGGGCGCGGCCTCTCCAGCGAACCCGGTACTTTCTTAGCAGCGAGGCGAAGCAATCTCGTGTCCGCCAGCGCTCGGGTCCGCGCCCACCTGTTCCGGAAATCAGAAACGGCCGGCGGGTTTCCCAGGGAACCCGCCGGCCGAAAAGGCGTCCTGAAAGGGGTTATTTCTCGCGCTCAGGGCGGAGATAGATGTTTTGTCCGGCGTCGAGGCCGGGCGCGGGCTGGCCCGCCACCTCGCCCAGGGGGCTCATGGCGATGTTGAGGTCGCCGAAGGGATCCACCGTGTACACGCCGCGCCACACCAGCGGGGCGGGAAATGCCGGAAGGGCCCCGGCCGGAAGGGTCGCCTCCGTGAAGACGACATTGCCCCCCTCCCAGCGCCAGCCCACGTCCAGAACGGCGCCCTGCTGCACGCTCATCACGTCCAGCACCCGCTCGGCCCACAGGTCCGTGCCGTCCTCGATGTTCACACCCTGCAGGTCGGCCTTGTCGTAGGGTTTGGTCCTGTACTGGCCCGTGACGGTCTGCCGGACCACCTCCTTTGAGTTCTTCAGGGTCTCCGTGCCGTCCGCCGACACCTGCACCACCTGGTACAGGCGCTTGATGCTCCAGGTGAAGGCGCCGCGGTCCGTGTCTTTGTCCAGCTCGCCGAACTCCAGCGTGCTCGTGTCCCAGGTTTCCACCCAGTACGCGCCGTCAAGGTTCGCGCCGCCCCAGTTGTTTCCGAGCTGCGCCGGGGAAATCACCCACAGCCCGAGCAGGTCCTTGTCCGCACCGCCGCCCAGGGGGCAGCCGGACAGCCCGGCAAGCATCAGCGCACCCAGCGAAACCACCAACAGTTTCTTCATCGTCTCTTTCTCCGGTTGTCCGCCGGGGCGGGGCGGGGGTCCTTCTCCCGTCGAAGGCCCGGCCCGCCGTGGCCGCGGCGGTACCCTTGCTTGGCGGGCACTGTACATAGTGTTCGCCGTTTTGTCAAGCCCGGGGCAATCGCACTAGAATCCGAGGACACCTTCTGGATGGAGTGCGTGCACAGCCCCTTGTCCGGCCTCTTCAACGCTGAAAGCGTTGCCGAATATAGCCCGGGGCAGGCCGCCGCCCGAAGGGCCAGACCTGCCCTGGGTTGCCCGGACAGAGAGAATCATGCCCCAGCGGGGCAGCCGAAATTGGGGCGGGAAGTCCCGCGCCGGCCTTGGGGAAAAGGGTGGCCACGGTCGTTTTTCGCGGACCCCGCGCGGGCAAGCCCACGCGAAGAAAGGCGGCAGAAGGCTACCGCACTCCAAGGCGCCGCGCGCTGTGCAAACCCGGGGCCGCGGGGAATGAACGGCGGCCCGCCCGGGTCCTATGCGGATGTCCCGTTGGGACAACAACGGCCAAAACACACATCCGAGGGGCGTTCATGCCGCCCGCAGGCGCTTCTCGCGGGGCCTTTTCGGTGCGATTGCCCTGTTTGTCAAGCCCGGGGACTCCCCCTCAGCGCGGCCAGCAGCACAAGCGCCAGCGCGCCGAGGAAGAGGTCGCCGAGGCGGGTCTTGAGGGTGCCCGGGGTCAGGGACCCCTTGCGGCAGCCGCATCCGCAGCCGTCGGCGGCGGCGAGTTCGGCCTCGCTGAGTTCGCCGTCGCCGTTGGTGTCGAGGGCGGCAAACATCAGGTCCGTCAGGTTTCCTATCCGCACGCGGGCCTCGGCCAGGCTCAGGCCGCCGCTGTGGTCCGCGTCGAGGGCGTCGAAGCCGGCCTCAAGGAGTTCCCGGGCCGTCTCCACGGCCTTCGGGTCCACGCCCAGCGACACGGACAGCGCCACGGCCGTCCCCGGCGCGGCCAGCACCCCCGCCGGGGGATCCTGCCGCACCACCGCGCCCGCAGGCACGAGACCGCTGTGGGTCTCCGTCACCGCGCCCACGGCCAGCCCGGCCGCCATCAGCGCCGCCTCCGCCGCCGCGCGCGGCAGGCGCGCCACGTCCGGAACCGTCACCGAGGCCGGGTCGGCGCCCTTGCTCAGCACGAGGTCCACCCCCGTGCCTGCGGGCACGCGCTGGCCCGCGCCCGGCGTCTGGCCGATCACCTGGCCCGCCGGCGCCGTGGGATGGTAGGCCTCCGTCACGCCGCCTGCGGCCAGCCCGGCGGCCCCGAGCGCCGCCTCGGCGGCGGAACGCGTCAGGCCAATGACCCGCGGCACGGCCACGCCCTGCGGCGCGGGCCCCAGGCTCAGCACGAGGCCCACCGGCGTGCCCGGCGGCACCTGCGCGCCCGCAGCGGGCGTCTGGCGGATGACCCGGTCCAGCGGCACCGTGTCGCTGTGTTCCTCCGTGACCGGCCCGGGGACCAGCCCCGCCGCCGCCAACGCGGACACCGCCGCCGCGCGGGAAAGCCCCGTCACGTCGGGCACCGCCACCGGCGTGGGACCAAGACTCACGACCAGCGCGACCGCCGAACCCGGCGCGACCTGCAGGCCCGCCGCGGGATCCTGACGCAGGATCCGGCCCGCGGGCACCGTGGCGCTGTATTCTTCCGATGCCCCGCCGACAACCAACCCGGCGGCGGCCAGCGCGGCCTCCGCCTCGGAGACGGTCAACCCCATCACATTGGGCACCGGCACGGTCACCGGCGCGGGACCCAGGCTCACCACCAGCGCCACCGCCGAACCCGGCGCGACCTGTATGCCCGCCACGGGATCCTGACGCAGGATCCGGCCCGCCGGAACCGTGGCACTGTGCTCTTCTGTCACCGCGCCTGCCGTCAATTCGGCGGCGGCCAGCGCCGCCTCCGCCTCCGGCACCGTCAGCCCGGTCAGATCGGGCACCGCCACGGGCGGCGGACCCAGGCTCACCACGAAGGCCACCGCCGAACCGGACGCCAGGTAGAAACCCGCCCCCGGCGTCTGCCGGATCACCTGACCGGCGGGCACCTCGCCGCTGTGTTCCTCCGTCACAACGCCCGCTGCCAGTCCGGCCGCCGCCAGCGCGGCCTCCGCCTCCGCGCGGGTGAGGCCGGACAGGTCCGGCACGGCCACGAAGCCCGCCGGGACGAGCTCATACGGGCCCATGTCCACCCCCGCGCCCACGGGACGCGGCACGCCCAGCAGGTCCGCCGCCGGCGCGCCGTCCGGCGTGCCCGTGTCAATGCACGGCGAGCCCGGCATCAGCCGGTAATCGCCCGCGGCCGCATTCGCAAACAGCGGATCCTCGGCGATGTTCCCCTCGCCCTCGTAGCCGCCCTGTATGCACGAGAAACTGGCCAGGGTGTTTGCGAGATATCCGATGCTCCAGATTCCCGCGCCCTCGGGTGCCTCATTTCCCCAAACAATACTGTTTTTCAAGGACGCCTGGGCATATTCCTGATTGTAGAGGGCACCTCCTTGACCAGAGGAGATGTTTTCCGTGAAGGTGCAGTTCACAACCTCCATGCTGGACCCGTAACTGTTCATTATCCCGCCGCCGTTAACCTGCCATCCATATTCTGAGTAGACGGTATTCGCCACGAAAAGGCAATTCATCACCAGGGCCGACGTACGACTGTTCCACAATCCTCCGCCACCCTGCAGTGCGCTGTTCCGCGAGAAAACGCACGCTGAAAGCGAGGGCTTCCCGAAGTGGGAATACACGCCGCCGCCTTCCGTTGAGGTGTTTCCCTCGAAAACACACCTTTCCACGGTGGGGGAGCAGAAGTGGTTGAGCATTGCCCCACCACCCACGACGCCCCGGTTTTCGAAGAAGAAACAGTCGCTTATGGAGGCGTCGCTGTCAGTACAGTAGATGGCCCCGCCATATTGCGCCTCGTTGTCTTGGAAGACACAGTGGGAAACCTTGGGACGGCAGGAGCGGTTGCGCATGCCCCCGCCCTCATAATCCGGCATCGCGTAGCCCCGGGTAATGCTGAACCCGTCCAGCACGGTTTGGTCGGCCCCCTCCACACAGCGGCGGGCGTTCTCGCCGTCCAACACGGTGGGGTAGTTTTCCCAGTCCCGCGCCTCGCGGACCGTTTCCCCGCCCGCGAAGCCGCCGTAGAGGGCGACACCCTCGCGCAGGGTGACCAGCGTGGCGGCGGTGCCGGTGTAGACCCCCTCTCGCACCCAGACCTCGCCGCCCGTGGCGGCGAAGGCGGCGTCCACCGCCGACTGGATGTCGGGATAGGCCGACGCCCAGGACCGGCCGTCCGGGTCCGCCGCCGTGGACGCGGCGTCCACATGGTACAGGTTGTCCGCGAAAACCGCCGTGATCGCCGTGTCCTCCGCCAGCGTGAGGATGATCTCCGGTTCCGTGCTGGAGACGGCCCCCTCCCAATGGGAGAAGGCCTTGGTCCGGCCGCGCCCGGCGCGCAGGGTGACGGTGTCGCCCCGAACGTGGCGGTGGACACCCGCCTCCGGCTGGACAACGCCCAGCCCCTCGGGCTCCACCGAGACGGTGAGCGTGACGACCTCCTCCTCCGTCACCGCGCCCTCATAGGCCCCCATGTCCACCCCCGCGCCCTGGGGACGCGGCCTGCCGAGGAAGTCCGTGTCCGGCGCGTTGGCAGCGGTGCCCGCGTCCAGACAGGGCGACCCCGTCATCAGTTGCAGGCTGCCAGATGGCGCTCCCACCAGCAGCGGGTCTTCGGCGATATTGCCCTCGCCGGGCCAGCCGCCTAGAATGCAGGAGAAGGAGACTGTCGGGGTTGAGTAATCAGTCCTTATCTGCTGTCTTCCCGACTCTGGAACATCCCATAGGATGCAGTTTGCCACTTTCGGGGAACACCAATAGTTATTCAATGCCACCCCGTCGCTCGCTGAATTTCCCCTGAACGTACAGTTGACCAATGTCGCGTCGCTGCGGGAGTTGGTCATGCCGCCGCCAAACCTATCTGCGGTGTTTCCGGAGAAAAGACAGTTGACGAAAAGCGACTGGGAATAATAGTTGTCCACCGCGCCGCCGTCGCGCGTGGCCCGGTTGTACCGGAAGGCACAGTTGGCGACCTTTGGCGAGCAGGCGGGGTTGTGCATGCCGCCGCCGTAGTCGGCGAATCCGCGCTCGACCATGAATCCGTCCAGTATCGCGTTGCTGGCCCCCTCCACGCAGCGTCGCGCATCCTCGCCGTCCAGCACGGTGGGGTTCTTGACCCAGTCCCGCTGTTCGCGGACCGTCTCGCCGCCGGCAAACCCGCCATAGAGCGCCACGCCCTGCCGCATGACCAGCAGGGTGCCCTCCAAACCGGTGTACGTGCCGCCGCGCACCCAGATTTCACCGCCCCCCGCGGCATAGGTCGCGTCCACCGCGGACTGGAGGTCGGAATAGGCCGATTCCCATGACCGGCCGTTGGGCGTCTCTATCGCCGACAGGACGTCCACCCGGTAGATATTTTCGGCAAACACCGCCGTCACCTGGGTGTCGCCCGTGAGCGTGAGGGATGTCAGCAGCTCCGTGCTGGAAAGGCCCCCCTCCCAGCGCACGAAGACGTATCCAAGACCGCGGTCCACGCCGAACGGCACGGTCTCCCCCCGCACCCGGCGGTAGGTTCCCGGCGCGGGACTGATCACGCCCGCCCCTTCGGGTGTCATTGCAACGGTGAGTGTGACCACATCCCCCTCCGCCACAGCCCCCTCGTAGGGACCCATGTCCACCCCCGCGCCCTGGGGTCGCGGCACGCCCAGCAGGTCCGCCGTTGGGGCACCGTCCGGCGTGCCCGTGTCCAGACAGGGCGATCCGGCGCGCAGTTGCAGGCTTCCTTCCGGCGCGCCGACAAAGAGCGGGTCCGTGTCGAGATTTCCGTCCCCTTCACGCCCGCCCCGGACGCAGGAATACGAAACGGACTGTTCGGCGTAATGGGGGCCGATTTCCGGGTCAACCGGAGCGTTGTTGCCCCAGACCACACAGTTGGTCAGAACGGCGGGAGTTATACTGGAGGCCCACACGCCGCCGCCCTCGGACGAGGCCTCATTGCCCGTGAACGCGCAGTTCACCACGACCGGACTGCTGTAGTAGGCGGAGAATCCTCCGCCGTACTGCGCGGCGTTGGCCGTAAACACGCAGTTTTCCAGAGACGGGGAGGATGCCCAGTTGTCCATGCCTCCCCCCATATAGTCCGATCTGTTTCCTGTGAAGACACAATTGACCACCTTTGGAGAACCCTGGTAGTTGTACATGCCGCCGCCGTAACCGGAGGCGATATTCCCCATGAAAACACAGTTCCCCACCACAGGCGAACAGTTGTTGTTGGTCATGCCGTTCCGCCCCCGGATGACGACAAAGCCGTCCAGTGCGGCGTTGTCCGCACCCGTCACGCAGCGCCGCATTCCCTCGCCGTCAATCACAGTGGGGTTGGCCTGCCAGTCCCGGGCATCCTGCGAAACCTCGCCGCCCGCAAAGCCGCCATAGACCGCCACCCCCTCGCGCAGGGACAGGATGGCAGTCTCCAGCATCCCCTTGTACATCCCTTTCCGCACCCAGACCTCGCCACCGGAGGCGGCAGCCGCCGCGTCCACGGCGGACTGGAGGTCGGGGTAGGCGGTGGCCCAGGAAGCGCCGTCGGGCGCGGGGGCTGTGGACGCCGCGTCCACATGGAACACCGCCGCAGGCGCGGCGGCGGCGGTCAGCAGGAAGATTGCGGCGATGACCCATGCGTGCGACGCCCTCCTTAAGAACCCGTTCGTTCCACTGTCACGTCGCGTCGTTTTCATCGTCCTGTCCTCCCATGCCTGTTCCGCCGTCCGGGCGGTCCGTTTGAAAAACGCCGGGGCAGACTGCGCCCCCGGCGTTGCTGTGGTGAATGAAAAGGGCGGCGGGGCGGCGGCGTGTTCCAAGGGGATTTCGCCATTCCTGTGGACGCCTGGCTGAACCCGCATCATACTTCCTCTCCCGTCCGCCCCCCCGGCGGCAGTCCCCCGCCCTGTCCGCCGAGAGGTCACCGGAGCCCGCCCCCTGACCTGGCCGCCCCTGCGCGCCTTCCTGCCGACACGCGGCGACCGTCTTGACTGTACCACAGCCTTTTATGATTGTAAAGGGGGTTAACTAAGAAATGTTCTGTGTTGGGAATCGCTCCTGAAAGGAGAAAAGAATAAGGGGAAAACAGAGAATAACATCCGACGGATCGGTCGGATTGGACCGATCGGTCGGATGGTCAGGCCCCGTCGGACGGGTCAGACGGGTCAGACGGGTCGGACAAGTCGGACGGGTCAGACAGAGGTCTTTTCCCGGGCCTGCCCGGCTATTCCAGCGGGTCTCCCACGGCGCTGATCGTGACCAGGGCGCGGGCGGGGGTGTCGCCGGTGTCTCCGGCGAACTGCACGGTGTTTTCGCCGGTCGCGAGCGCGGGGAGCGCGCCCTGCGGGGTAACCTCACGGAGCACGCCGCCCTCGGGGCCGTAGACCTTGCAGTCGTCCGGGGCGAGGCATTCGAGCCACATGCCGGTCTCGAGTTCCACGGGGAAGGTGACGGTCTCGCCGCCGAGGGTGACGGCGGGGTTGCGCAGGGTCTGTTTGGCGGTCTTGGAAACGGTCACGGGGGAGAGGAGGACGGAGACTTCCTTCCCGGCGGGCAGGCCGGTGAGCCACACGGAGAACGAGGCCACCTGGGCGTGGTCCACCTCCTCGCGGTAGACGTAGTAGTAGTTTCCGCCGTAGGGCCAGGGGTGGTCCTGGACCGTGCCGCCCTCGGGCTCGACGAGGGTGAAGCGCCGCCATCCGGTGAAGTCGAGGCGGACGTAGTGGTCGCCGGTGCCGTTGTGGACCGTGTGCTCGGGGCTGCGGAACTGCACGTTGAGCAGGGCGCCGGAGCCGTCGCCGCGGACCCAGAGGCCGATGGCGAACTTGTCCTTGATGTTCAGGACGGGGTCGAAGCGGCGGCCCGCCTTTGCCCAGGCCTTCTCCGGCGCGGCCATTCCATTGGCCGCCGTGATGCGGACGGCGGGGGCGCCGTCCTCCGTCGTCTCTCCCGAAGGCTCCACGCGCACGGTGACCTCCGGCGCGGCGGTTTCCGTCTTGAAGACCGAGAGGTCGGCGAAGGACTCCAGCACCTGCGTCTCCGCGGCGTCCCCGGCGGCGGCGCCGTGGAGCGGCTGGATGCGGATGCGGGCGGGCTGGGCGGCGTGGGGGTTGGCGACGGTCCACGCGGTGTCCTCGGGCGTGGTGCCCACCTTGTGCCGCTCGCGGTGGACGGGGAGGAACTGGAAATCGCCGCCGGCGCCGCCCTGGAGGGTGAATTCGGCGCCGGGCTCGCGCAGCCGGGCGCGCACCGAGTCGGGCACGCGGCGGGCGAGGCGCAGGGCCTCGTAGTCGCGGAAAATGGGCGCGAGCACCTGGAACGCGGGGGTGGTTTTGATGGTCTTCGGGTCTATGCCCATGAGGGCGATGCCCATGTCGTTGCCGAGGGCCTTGCCCATGAGGTACTCGATGTCGTCGGGAAGCGTCGGCTCGACCTGGGGGTTGTCCTTCCACGTTTTCACGGCCCACCAGCCGAGGGTCATGGGGAGGAAGCTGCCCGCGCCCCCGCGGTTCGCGGCGGCGTGCACGTCAATGAAGCGCTTGTAGGACCGGGCGGGGTGGTCCCAGGCGCCCATGCGCGCGCGGATGCACCACAGGTGGTGGTGGAAGGTGCTCATCTCGAAGAGGGCGGGCCTCTTCAGCCGTTTGGCGATCTCGTGGGCGAAGAGCGCGCCGTAGTGCCAGCCGTTTTCGCGGCCGCCGAGGATGTCCTCGCCGTCCAGCGCGTCGAGGTAGATCATGTCAAAGCCGCACTCGTTGTAGGTGTCCGCCGTGGCCGCGGCGACCTCGGCCAGGAGCGTCGAGTCGGCGTCGGGGGCGAAGAGGCCGAAGCACTCCTTGAGGTGGTGCGCCTGTTCGCCCGCGGAGTGGGCGGCGGCCTTCGTGCCGAGGGCGCCGCGCGCGCAGCCCGTGAAGGCGAAGGGGGCCTCCTTGGTGACGCCGGTGAAGGTGACCAGCTCCTCCCCGATGCGCAGGGTGACGCTGTTGCGCACGAAGAAGTCCGTGATGAGCGACACATCGGCGGTGGACTCCGCCACGGGGATCGTGTCCGCCGCCTCCGGGACGTCCGCCGCGAGCGTGAACGCGCGGAAACTGCCGAGGCGCGGGTCGGGCACGGGGGTGACCCAGGGGACGTCCTTGGCCATGAAGAAGGCATAGGTGTGCAGCCCGGCGGAGATGCCCGCCGCGTGCAGTTTGTCCAGCACGGCGCGCACGCTGTCGCGGCCGCGCGGGAAGAGTGTCGGGTTCGGGCGGCAGTCGCCGAAGCGCAGGGAGGAGCCCGTGTGGAAGTCAATCTGCGTGAGGCCGAGGGTCTTGGCCAGCCCGATCCATTCGTCCGCCGTCTCCTCCGTCAGCGCGCCGAAATCGAAGAGGTACGAGCCCCGCGCGACCTCGGCGTCCAGGGCCCACGGCCCGCCCACGGGCGTCACCCCGGGGGGCGGCTGCGGCAGGTCCTTTGCGTCCGCGAGCGCGGCCTTCAGCGTGCCGCGCAGGCGGTCGGGCGGACAGCCGACGAGGGCGACCGATGCGCCCCCGATGCCGAAGCGGCTGAAACACTCCGCCTTCAGCGCCTTCATCGGGCCGGGGATGCCCTCCACCTTGGTCTTCAGGTTCCGCGCGAGGAGCGCCGTCACGAACGGGTCGTCCAGGGTGCCCGAGAGGGTGGTGGCCAGGTTCAGGAACGTGAGCGCCTCGATCCGCGCGTCGGCGGACAGCACGGTGAAGACGAGCCCGCCGTCCATGGGGGCCGCCTCCACCACCGCCTCCGGCCCGTCCGCGCCGAAGCGCGCGGTAATCCGGCCGCCGTCTCCGGAGACCGCCGTCGCCGGCGTGTCCTTTCCCCCGATGCGCGCCGAGAGGAAGGGAACGCGGGACGCCGGGTCCAGCACATTGCCGGACGCCGGGTTCACCAGCGCGGTGGGCGTTCCGTCCCCGCCCAGCGTCAACTGGTACGTGCCCGCGTCCAGGACCACGTCCGCGCCCGCCGGGAGGGAAAGGCCGGCAAATGCTGCGGACAGGACAAGCAGGGAAAGGAGGGCGTTGCGCATGGCGGCGATTCCTTGTTGTTTCGCAGTCTCCCCTGAGCATGCGGGGCTGGGCGTGTGGAAGTCAATTCTCCCCCCGCGCGGGCAGGAAGGGCGTCCCGGTTATCAGGAAAAACTCCGGTTTATTGGGACATGCCCTATTGCCTTTTTTTCAAATCTGTTCTATACTTTGCTCCGGCATGCGTTTACGCAACGTGCGGGTGTCTCAGGAGAAAAGGGGCGTGGAGGCGTCAACCAACAGTTAAGGAGTCATGTCATGCGACGCAAGGGATTCACACTGATCGAGCTGCTTGTTGTCATTGCCATCATCGGGATTCTCGCCGCAATTCTGCTGCCCGCGCTGGCGCGGGCGCGCGAGGCGGCCCGCCGGGCCAGCTGCCAGAACAACCTGAAGCAGTGGGGCCTGGTGTTCAAGATGTACGCCAACGAGAGCCGCGGGGCGTTCCCACCCATGTACTGCGGCAACTACCAGGACGGCGACGGCGAGTGGCGCACGGGCACGAAGCCCGGGCCCAACCCGATGACCATCTATCCCGAGTATTTGACGGACCCGATGATCCTGTTCTGCCCTTCGGACTCGAACCTGCAGCGCCATATTGAGTGGGCGAAGGACGAGGACACGGGGGACTGGTGCATCACGCAGTCAAACTGGAATGGGATGGCCTGCGCGAACGCGGTGGACGCGAGCTACGGGTATCTGGGCTTCCTGATTGACAAGGCGGGGCCGACGGATCCGACCGTCGCGCTGAACCAGACGATGATTCTCAGCGTTTTGTCCCTGGACCCGTCGATGATGCCGGACCCGGCCACGCTGGTGTCCGCGCAGATCGCGCGGATGGTGGAGAAGGTGCTGACGGGGTTGGTGCCGTGCCTGATGATGAGCCCGGCGGCGACGCCGGCGTGCGGGGGCGGCATCCTGAGCCCGGCGGACAGCGACGTGGACCTTTCCGCGTACACGAACCCGACGCTCGGCAACGCCACCGGCACGACGGTCTACCGGATGCGCGAGGGCATCGAGCGCTTCCTGATCACGGACATCAACAACCCCGGCGCGTCGGCCTCGGCCCAGAGCGAGATATGGTCCATGTTCGACAACCTCGACGTGAAGGCCCGGGCGTTCAACCACATCCCCGGCGGCTGCAACGTGCTGTACATGGACGGGCATGTGGAGTTCATCCGCTATGAGCGCAACGGCGAGGCGCCGGTCAACGAGAGCCTCGGGGTGATCATCGCCATGCTTACGCCGTTGTTCGGGTGACCCACAAGGCAGATGTGGTCTACTTCCCCCCGCGGGGCCGGCAGGACGTGCCGGCCCCACGTTCTTTTCCGGGGGAATTCCGGGGGCAGCCCGCGCCTTGTGGATGCCCGCAGAGCCCGCCTGTTGCGGGAGCCTTTGCGGTTCCCTCATGCGGTGAGACAGAGCTGTGACATTCCGACAAGAGGTTGCTTCGCTTCGCTGCTAATGAAGTAAGTCGGCGAGAACGCCCGCAAAGTAGACGCGCCATCTTGGCGCGTTCTTTGGGCCAACGAAAACCCCAAGAACGCGCCAAGATGGCGCGTCTACTTTTCCGGCCC
>JAAYBR010000155.1 GCA_012730045.1 Candidatus Hydrogenedentota bacterium
CGACACGGAGCTGTCGGTGCTCCGCCGCGGGCTTTCCAGCGAGGTGATCGCCGCCGTCTGCAAGCTGATGAGCAACCTGGATCTCATTTACGCCGCCAGAAAGATGCGCGTTACGGCCACCTGCGTGACGACCATCGGCGAAGCGGGAACCCTGTCCGCAAGGCTTCAGCCCAACCACCCCATCGACGATGTGGAGGGCATCACCGCTTCCACGCTGGAGGGGCTGTCCTTCGGCGTGGGCGACGCCGTGATCGGCCTCAACCCCGTGGACGCGTCCACCGAAAGTGTCAAGGCCATCCTGGGGCGGTTTGCGGAGCTGAAGGAAAAGTATCAGATTCCCACGCAGATCTGCGTGCTGGCGCACATCACCACGGGCATGGAGGCCGTCCGCCAAGGCGCGCCGTGCGACGTGATGTTCCAGTCCATCGCCGGCAGCGAGAAGGGCAACCGGGCGTTTGGCATCAGCAACGCCATGATCGCCGAGGCGAAGGATCTGATGGCGCGCGAGGGGACTTCCCATGGCCCTAACCAGCTGTACTTTGAAACAGGTCAGGGCAGCGAGCTGTCCTCCGACGCGCACAACGGCTGGGATCAGGTCACCATGGAGGCCCGCTGCTACGGCTTTGCGCGGCACTTCAGCCCCTTCCTGGTCAACACGGTAGTCGGCTTTATCGGCCCCGAATACCTGTATGACAACCGACAGTTCATCCGCGCGGGACTGGAGGATCACTTCATGGGCAAGCTGCACGGTCTGCCCATGGGCTGCGACTGCTGCTACACCAACCACATGCGCGCCGACCAGTTCGACAACGAGAACCTGGCGGTGCTCCTTGCCGCCGCCGGCTGCAACTACTTCATGGGCGTTCCCCACGGCGACGATGTGATGCTCAACTACCAGTCCACGGGCTATCACGACATCGCCGCGATCCGGGAAACCCTGCGCTTGCAGCCCATCGAGCCTTTCCGGCGCTGGCTGGAAAAGTGGGGCTTCTGGCAGGACGGCCGTCTGGGCCCCAATGCCGGCGACGCTTCCGTATTTCTGTAATCCGCAGGAGGGATGCACATGACTGAGCAGGAGATCCGCGCGGTAGTCGAGCAGGTGCTCCGTCAGATGCGGCAGACGGATCACCCGCCGGAGAGCCGGCAGCAGGAAGCGCCGTCCGAGGCGCTGCCCGACATTGCCGCCATTGATCTGCGGCGGCAGTACCTTGTGGAGCACCCGCACGATCAGGCGGCGTTCATGGCGATGAAGGAGAGAACCCCCGCGCGCATCGGCGTGGGACGCGCGGGAGCACGGTATCGCACGGAAACCATGCTCCGCTTTCAGAGCGACCATGCCGCGGCGCAGGACGCCGTGTTCTCCAACGTGTCTGACGAGTTCCTTGCCAAGATGCACTGGCCTGTTTACCAGACGACGTGCGACAGCCGCGAGGATTTTCTGACCCGTCCCGACAAGGGAAGAACGTTTGACGGCGAAACCCTTGGCAGGATCAAGGCTTCCGTTCCGGCGGGCACGCAGGTGGTGCTCTATGTGGCGGACGGGCTTTCGTCCAGCGCCGTGCAGGCGAACGCCGAGAATATTCTGCCGGTCATCAAGGAGGGGCTTGATGCCGCGGGAGTCCGGGTCAGCGAGCCGTTCTTCGTCCGTTTCGGCCGGGTGGCGACGGAGGATCAGATTGGCGAAGCGACAGGGGCCGACGTGGTCTGCGTGCTCCTTGGCGAGCGGCCGGGGCTGGTGACCGCCGAGAGCATGAGCGCCTACATCGCCTACAAGCCTACCGTGGGCATGGCGGAAAGCCGCCGCACGGTGCTGGCCAACATCCACCGGGGGGGCACGCCTGCCGTGGAAGCCGGCGCGCACATTGTGGATCTGATCCAGCTGATTCTGGAGAAAAAGAAGAGCGGTACGGAGCTGCCGGTGTAAAGGCGGAAGGGGGCGGACGACTTGCAGGGGGACCGGATACCGGCGAAGGTGCTGTCTGTCCGCCTGATTCCGCAGGTGGACGCGGGGCTTCGCAGGCAGCTCAAGCTGGACGAGAGGGCTCATTCCCTGGGCCTGATCACCTGCGACAGCGATGACGTAGGCTATACCGCCCTGGACGAGGCCACCAAGAAAGCAAGCGTGTTCGTCACTTACGCTCAGTCGATGTACGCGGGCGCGTCCAACGCCAGCACCGCGCTGGCGGGCGAATTCCTGGGCATACTGGCCGGGCCGACGCCCGACGAGGTGGAGAGCGGCCTTCTCGCCGCGCAGTACACGATCGAGCATGAGGCCAGCTTCTATTCCGCCAACGCCGACGATTCCGTCGTCTATTACGCGCACTGCATTTCCCGCACGGGCAGTTATCTTTCCGGGCAGTGCGGCATCGCCGAGGGAAGCCCGCTGGCGTATCTGATCGCCCCGCCGCTGGAGAGCATCTACGCGCTGGATCAGGCGCTGAAGGCGGCGCAGGTGGAGGTCGCGGCGTTTTACGGGCCGCCGTCGCCCACGAACTTCGGCGGCGCGCTTTTGACAGGTTCGCAGTCGGACTGCAAGGCGGCGTGCGACGCGTTTGCCGCGGCGGTGATGGACGTTGCGAATCACCCGATTGTCATCCGGCGCTGACGAGAGTAAGGAAGGGATCGCCAAATGGAGATTACGGCTCTGGGCATGATCGAAACGAGCGGGCTGCTGTCCGCCATCGAAGCGGCGGACGCGGGCCTCAAGGCGGCGGACGTCCGGCTGCTCGGCACGGATTATGTGCGCGGCGGTCTGGTCATGGTTCGCTTTGAGGGCGAGGTGGCGGCCGTGCAGGCGGCGGTGGACGCGGGCACCATGTCCGCGCAGCGCGTGGGCAATGTGGTCAGCTCCCATGTGATTCCCCGCGCCATGCCGGAGGTTTTCTGCATGCTGGCAAGCGACGTGGGGGCGGGGCCGGCCAGGATGCATAACGACGGGTGCGCCAACTGCGGCGGCTGTGAAGGCGGCATGCGGGAGATGCGCGCCTGCGCAAGGGCCGGGCAGAAGGCCGAACCCGCCGCGGAAGCGGAGCGGCGTCCGCCTGAGACCGGCGAGGACGCCACGCCGTTCCCGGAGGAGCTGAAAACGTGGAAGGTGCTTGCCCTGCGCTCTTTTGCCCGCAAGCTGCCCGGCTTTGAAATGAAGGCGAGCGAGATCCGCTACGCCAACAAGGAGCAGTTGCTGGACGCGCTGCAAGCGTA